>NZ_PDKN01000002.1:300000-430822 GCF_004116335.1 Candidatus Marinarcus aquaticus | reverse complement strand
CTACAAAAAATAATAAATTTATATATTAGAAAAACATTAAACTTATAGAGTAAATTTATTTTATTAATTAAATAAATTATTTTTTGAATTTTTTGCGTATATTAAGTTTTTAAAACTGTTATTTAAATCATTTCTTAAAAGTGATAAACGCAGAAAATAATTTGATGAAGGAGAAACATGAATCCTTTTTTATATCAGAATTCGTGTTGTGATGAAAATTTTTGCTTCAGAGATGAAGAGTTGGAACACTTAGAACAGATGATTTCAAATCATTTGAATGTGCTTTTATATTCAAAACGAAAAGTGGGGAAAACCTCTTTAATAAAAGTTTTCTTTGCCGATAAAATTGATAAAAAACACTATATTCCAATTTATATTGATTTGTTTGACATCAACAATGCGATTGATTTTATTAAGGTATTTTATAAGCAGATTGCTTTTAATATGCCTTGCAACTACAAGAGTGTGCTTAAAGAGCTTAAAGAACTTTTTAACCGAGTCACGTTTTCTGCAACCATAAAAGATGACGGTGACATTGAGTTTATCCCAACACTTAACTCGTATAATTTTGAAGAGTTGATGTCAGATATCTATCGAGGTCTTGAAAAGCTTTCAGAAAATTATGGCAAAAAAGTTGTGATTGCTTTTGATGAATTTCAACAAATTATGCCCATTAAAGATACAAAAATTGCCTTTATCTTGCATGAATTTATGGAGAAATATCCTGAGGTTAATTACATTTTTACTGGCTTAAAAAGACATCTTTTAACAGACCTGTTTTCTAAAAAGAAATCTCCTTTGTATGACACCGTAAAGCAGATGGAAATTAAAGCTATTCCTTTGGAACAATTTTATGCTTTTGTGGACAAAAAATTCGAGGGAAGACTTGATTTAGAGCAGTTTGAGTATTTATATGCCAAAACCGATGGAGAGACCAAACTCATACAAGAGTTTTGTTATCATCTTTATTATAAAGGGGAACAAAACATCAATCAAAAAATTACCAAAGAGGACATTGATGAAGTGTGCCAACAGCTTTTTGAGAGTAAAAGTGGTTATTTTAAAATGCTTTTGGATCGTTTAAGCATACCCAAAAAAGTAGCACTGAAAGCCATTATTATTACGGATGGTATTGAACTTTATACCAAAGAGACGCTTTTTAAACTCCAAATGACGAAATCTTCTTTAAATACTGCCATCCGAAATCTGTATAAAGATGAAATCATTGATAAAGAGGATAATCGATACTATATTACCAATCGCTGTTTTGAACTTTGGTGCAGAAAAAAGTTTTTATAACAAGTCTACTCAAGTTTGTAACGATTTTTTTAAAAATTCAATGAAGGTGTTAAAGAGCAAGCTTTTTGATTTGTCTTTGTGATAAATCAAAGAGAAGGCGCGTTTGAACTCTATATTAATGAGTTTTATTTCAAAAAGGGTTTGATCTTTCAGCTCTTTTTCTACTGCTACTCTTGAAATGGCACTGATGGTATTGGGGTTTTTTAACAAGATGGATTTAATCTCCTGAAAACTGTGTAACTCCATAAAAATATCTAACTCTTTTGCCATATCGCCTAAACAATCTATAAAAATTTCCCGTGTTCCCGAACCCACTTCTCGTAAAATCCACTTTTTTTCTATGGTGTCAATAAAAAGCTTTCTGGGAGAGTTTTTATCACTGGTTACGACAATGAGTTCATCATCACATAAGTGCTCTTTTATGATATTTGAGTGCGATAAATTGGTCTCTATTAAGCCAATATCCAATTTGGAATTGACAATTTGTTCAATAATTCGAGTGGAATTAATGGAGTTAATATCAAAAGAGACCTCTTTGTGTGTTGCTAAAAAATTAAAATAGATATCGGGCATAAGGTAGTTTGAAATGGTTTTACTTGCAGCAATATTGAGTCTACCCGCAAGTTGATTGGTTTGAAAAAGTGTTTGGGCATCTTTAAGTGCTACATAGTGTGCATAAGTTTGTTCTTTAAAAAAACGACCCCGTTCATTGAGTACCAATTTTTTACCAACTCGGTCAAATAGGCTTTCTCCCAGTTTCTGCTCCAAAGATTTAATCGCCAATGAGAGAGCAGATTGGCTGATATTAAGCTCTTTTGCCACTTGAGTAACTTGCGGTGTTTGAGTAAGTTCATAAAAAAAGTGCAGTTCTTTAAGTGTCATTCTTTTCCTTATTAGAAATATTAATCATTATATTTAAAATAATATATTTTACAAATTAAACTAAAAAGATTATACTTTCAAAAAAAGGTACAAAATATGAGACAAAAACAGTTTATTTCAGTCGTAATTATTGCCTTGTTGGCATCTTTTTCAATCTTTGTTTCTCATATTGATGTGATACAAACATTAAGCATCAGTCCTTTAATCATTGCCATACTTTTAGGTATTGTTTTAATACATATTATGAAAAAAAAGTGGAGTGATTATTTACATTACGGCATGGCCTTAAGTACCAAACAAGTACTGCGACTAGGTATTGTTTTATACGGTTTTAGATTGACTGTACAAAACATATTTGAAGTTGGTTTAGGCGGTTTTATGTTTGCACTGTTTATTGTGGCAAGTACATTTATAATTGGTTATATCATTGGTATTAAAGTGTTAAACATGGACAATGAGATAACAATTTTAACCGCAGCTGGAAGCTCAATTTGTGGAGCAGCAGCAGTGCTTGCTACAGAATCGGTACTGAAATCTGAAGCATATAAAAGTGCTGTAGCAGTATCTACTGTGGTTATTTTTGGAAGTATTGCCATGGTTGTTTATCCTTCTTTATACCAAATAGGGTGGTTTGATTTGGATGCACACACTTTTGGACTCTTTTTGGGTGGAACGTTGCATGAAGTAGCTCATGTGGTTGCCGCAGGTAATGCTGTGAATAACGAAGTGGCGAACAGTGCTGTGATTGAAAAAATGATTCGAGTCATACTTTTAGCACCTTTTTTATTGGTATTGGTTTTTGTGGGGATAAAGCAAAGTACTGAAAGTGAGAAAAAAAAGGTGGTTGTTCCTTGGTTTGCAGTGATATTTATTGTAGTTATAGGGTTTAACTCTTTGAGTATTATGCCTTTAAAAGCAGTTGAGTACATCAATGATTTTGATACATTTTTATTGACCATGGCAATGTTGGCTTTGGGTTTGCAAACACATGTTTCAAAATTTACAAGTGTAGGAATAAAACCATTTATTTTAGCGGGAGTTTTATTTGGGTGGTTAATGCTAGCAGGGTATATTGTGGTTCAACTCATAGTATAAGCAGACATAAAGTCTGCTTATTTATTCTAAATTTACACCATGACTCATAAGCAGTTGTGCCCATGAGATCTTTCGTCCCTCTTTGTCATATACGCTGGGTGTTCCAGATACATTTAGGTTTTGTGCAATATTGATATGCTCGTCTAAAATCGCTTCCAGTTTCAGTCGAGTATCGTCATCTATTTTTCTGTTGACATACTCTTTTGAATCAGGTGTGATAGAGAGCATGGTTTTAATTCTCTCTTCGTTTCCTTTTTTGCTTAAGACATACATCGACATCTCTCGTGCATTTTTGTGAAAACTTAATGGGTAAAAAAAGATTTTGAGTGTCACTTTGTCTTTGATTTTTGGATAGAATGATTCAAATTTTTTGCAGTAAGGACATTCTGGATCTGTAAAGACATAATACTCTTCATTTCCTGTTCCATAGGCTACTGCCTCTTTCCCATTTAAAACCGACATATCCACTGGAATAATGATTTGTCGACCTGTTTTTACATCAATTGCTTTTCCTGTAATGAGGGTAAGTTTGTCTTTGGTTAAAAGAAGCTCTTGCCGATTTTCTTGAATTAAAGTATCTAAGATATAGAGGCTTCCTGCGTCGTATACTTTAAGTATTTTAATCTCTGCTTTTTGAAAAAGTTCTAAGTTTTCTATCTCTTTGAGTTTTGTTTTGGTTACATCTGTAACACTGCTTGCATAACTGATACTAAAAAATAATAGACCAATTACAAGGAGTTTTAAAAGTTTTAACATAATGTTCCTTATATAAGAATTTTTAATATGATACAGAAATATTGTTTAGAAAGAGTGTAGTCACACCAAAGTCAATCATGACTTTGATGTTATTGAAGAAGTCGAAGTACAGTTTGTTGTGTAATATTGTTTGATTGTGCGAGTCCCAGTGCTCCAACTTGCGCCAAAATATTTTGTTTTGAGAAGTTTGAAACTTCATTGGCATAATTCAAATCAATTAAAACAGAGTTGGCGGCAACCGTATTGGTGTATTGCGTCGCTAAGTTACTGTTGGCACTTTGTAATTGATTTGCTGTTGAACCAAAATCTGCACGATAACTGTTAAGCTGCGTTAAGGCATCATCAACCGTATCCAAGAAACTTTGTGCTGTTGAGGCATCAAATGTTGCTGGGTCTTGATTGAGTAATCCGTCCAGCCCTAAACCTGTGGTGTTGGCTTGTACCGCTGTTGTTTCAATGGTATCTGCACTTCCTTCACCTGCTTGAAACTCTAAACTTTGACTGGCGCTCGTGTCTGTTGCATCTGCTTGAAGCAGTGTGGTACCATTATAGTTTGTCGTACTTGCAATATTATTGAGTTGCTCTAACCCTTTTTGGATATTTGAAAGCAATGCTTCTCGTCCCTCTTGGCTTGTTGTAGCAGTTGATGCTTTTAAGAGGTCTGATTTAACACTGTCTAAAATATTTGATTGTTCATCAAATGCTCTATCTCCAATTTGTGTTAAAGCTAAGGCACTGTTTACGTTCTCTAGACTTTGCGATAACCCACTTGCTTGTACTTTGAGATTTTCTGAAATAGCAAGTGAAGCGGCGTTGTCTGAAGCTTGATTAATCAATAACCCCGTTGCGATTCTGTTCAAAGAACCATTGAGTTGGTTATTATTATAATCATACGTAGGTAAGTTGTTGGTGTTATTAATAGTCATGATCAACTCCTTAACTTCAATTATTCTTAATTTTACTCTTTCCAATATTAAACAGAGTTTAAGAAAAAAAGTTATTTATTTTTAAAAAACACTAATTATTGGGATACTACAGGTTATTTTTATTTTATAAAGGTGTTAAAGTTAAATTAACTTAAAAAAAGTATAATCAAACATCACATAAATGGAACCTCTATGAAATTCAACCTACTTTTTATACTATTGTTTACCGCACTCTTTACTGCTTGTTCAGTTAAAGATTTAGAGCCTGTCAAATATAAGAAGGTCAATCATGATATCTCTTATACGCAAGATATTAAACCGATTTTAGATAAACGGTGTGTCTCTTGTCATTCATGCTACAACTCCCCTTGTCAACTCAAACTCTCATCATATGATGGTTTACAAAGAGGTGCTTCTAAGATTGATGTTTATGCAAACAGAATGAGTGCTATTGATCCAACACGTCTTTTTATTGATGCTAATTCAGAGCAAGAGTGGCGAACAAAAGGTTTTTATTCTGTCAGTGAAACGTTAAGAAATGAAGATAAAAGGCAAACAGGTTCAATTATGATGCACTATTTGTATCATAAAACAAAACACCCAAAAAGTTTTGGTACTTTTTCCCCTGAAACGGATGAACTCATGTGTGTAAAAAACCAAGAAGAGTTGGCTGATTATTTAGAAGAAAACCCCTATAAAGGGATGCCATATGGTTTCCCTGCATTGACAAAAAATGAGTATAATTTGGTGCAAACATGGTTAGATGATGGGTTGAAAAATGATTATATTAAAGAGCAGAAAACCACTTTAGAGAAAAAACAGATTCGAAAATGGGAATTATTTTTAAATGATGTGAATATGAAGCATCAAGTTACAGCTCGTTATATCTATGAACACCTTTTTTTAGCACACATCACATTTGAAAAAAAGAGTGGGAACTTTTTTGAACTGGTGCGTTCATCTACACCAACAGGCGAGCCTGTGCAAATCATTGCAACACGTTTTCCTTTTGATCAACCCTCTCAACCTTTTTATTACCGATTTAGAAAGATTGATTCGACCATTGTGCATAAAACACACATGGTGTATGAGATGAATGATAGAAAATTATCGCGCTATAAAGAGCTGTTTTTATACCCAAATTGGGAACTTAAACCTCATATGCCATCATATAAACATGAAACGGCAGCCAATGCTCTAAAAACATTTGAGCAAATTCCAGCAAAGAGTCGTTACCAGTTCTTATTGGATGATATACACTATTTTATCATGACCTTTATTCGAGGACCTGTGTGTAAAGGTCAAATTGCACTCAATGTGATACAAGACCACTTTTGGGTGATGTTTTTAGACCCAGAGTATGATGTAGCACTGTATGATAAATATTTTTTACATGATAATTTAGAGAATCTTTCAATTCCTAATGAGTATGGCACTGACTTGGGCTTATTTGAGATGATTGACATTTACAAAGGTTATGAAAAAACCAAAGAGTATTATGTCAATAAAGATACCACATACAAACAATATTTTCCAAAAGGATTGCCTTTAAATTCAATTTGGAAAGGCAATGGTGGAAAAAACAATGATGCCATTTTAACCATCTATCGACATTTTGATTCTGCTTCGGTGCATAAAGGAGCATGGGGGAATATGCCGAAGACTCTTTGGGTGATTGACTACTCTTTGGTTGAAAGAATTTACTACTCTTTGGTTGCTGGGTTTGATATTTTTGGAAATACGGCACATCAACTTTTAGTGCGAAAATATATGGATAAATTGCGCTTAGAAGGGGAGAGCAACTTTTTAGAATATCTGCCTCAACATTCAAGAAAAGAGTATTTTGAACACTGGTATGAAGGGTGGGATGATGACCAACTTAATGTTTATACCAAAACCAAACAACATACCAATATAGAGTATAAAACCAAAGCCTACAAAGAGGAGTTTGTTCAAAAAGTTTTACAACATACGGGCATAAAAAAAGACAGTATTAATTTTATTGAACAAGGTTATGTAGCCACTCCCATTTTAGATAAATATACGACAAAAGCACAAATAAATGAGACGTTTAAAACCATCAGTTTACCCAATACATCTGATATTATCATGCATTTTACGGGTTCAAAATCCAATTTAGTTTATATGAGAATTAAAATGAACTCAGGCGAAAATCTTGTTTATAGTGTGGTTGTCAATCGTTGGCACCGAAACGTTGCTTTTATGTTTGATGAACAAGACCGATTAGACCCAAGTAAAGATACCATTAATTTTATCAATGGTTTTGTTGGATCATATCCCAATGTATTTGTTGAAGTAATGCAAGATGAGTTGCCTCAATTTTTTGAATTGGTACAAAACTATGATGTAAATAATCCAAAACATCAAGCATTGCTTTCAAAGTTTGTGGTCAATCGAGCCGATGAAGATTTTTGGGAAATATTTGATTGGTTTGATACAGAGTTCCAAAGACAAGATCCCGTTCATTATGGTCTGTTTGATCTTAATCGGTATACAGAAACAGCATTGAGTTTAGAGGATTAAATCAACTGTATAGGCACATAATACTCCAAATCAAATGCTCCATCTTCACTTAAAAAGTGGTTTTTGTGATATATGGCAAAGGAAGGGTGGGTGGTCGTTTCATACCCACTGTTTACAAGCCAAGTATGATAGACATACTGTATGAGTTTAAGCACATCACCATACACACCCGTGACATGAAATTTAGCATAAATGCCTTTGGGAATAGTAAAAGAAGGCAATGAACTGAAATGGTGCTTATCCTTTTTTAAAACCACACAAGCAACATATTGACACTCATTAAGTGGCGTTAAAATAGGGTTATCATGATGAAAACCAATTTGTGCATACTCATTGATTTCATTACTCATCGTCCATACTTGAAGTTTCTCCCATGTTTGTTTGATACTTCTATTATATCCATTGTGTCTCATATAGTATCCTGTCATGGAAGGAAGTTTTACAATGGTTGGGTGCACTTCATGAAAAGATGCATCTGAGAGTAAAGCGCTTTTTGACATGTGTAAAATTTCAGTTGAGTATGTTAAATATCCACCTTTTTTCCACTGTTTTGGTGTCATATTAAAACGTTCTTTAAATGTACGTATAAATGAAGTTTGAGAGCTATAACCACACATTTTGGCAATTTCAGTGATAGTGGATTGTTTATTGGTGATTAAAAGCGTTGAAGCCTTTTGAAGACGAATGGATTTGATGGTTTCATAGATGTTTTTTCCAAACTCCTCTTTAAAGATTCGATGCAGATGAAATTTGCTGATACCATAATCAATGCAAAGTTCATCAATATTGATGTCGGTGTCAATATGGTTATAAATATAGTTCATCAAATTATTGCATATTTGGCTATGTTTAGTGCGTGTCTCTTTTTTCATAACAAAATTATAGCAAAAATAGATAATTTTTTGAGCAATTTCTGTAAAGAATTAATTTTTTTATTGGAGTATTCTAAAATAAAAAAAGGAAAAAAAAGATGAAACGATCATTTATCAGAGAGATATTAGAATCCATTGATGAAGAGACCATCTCATTTGCGGGAGGTCTTCCCAATGAAGCACTCTTTCCCTTAAAAGATATTGAAAAGAGTGCCATGAATGTTTTACAAAACTCCAAAGTATTGCAATACAGTTTAAGCAATGGTTTAAAATCGCTTCGAGAAAAAATTGCTCAATATTATAACGATGAAGGTTTTGAAACATCAGCAGATAATATTTTAATTACTACGGGAAGTCAACAAGCGATGTTTATCATTGCAAAATATTTTGAGCAAAAGAGTATCACGATTGAAGAGCCATCATATTTGGGGGCTATGAATATTTTTAGAATGAATAAGCTTGATATGAAACCCGTTGCTTTAGAAGCAGATGGTATTGATATAAAAGCATTTCAAAAAAGTTTAGAAGAGACAAAATTGGCCTATTTGATTCCTGATTTTCAAAATCCATATTCCTCAACCTATTCACAAGTAAAAAGAAACACGGTTGCTTATTTAATAAAAGAGAATGACGCATACTTAATCGAAGATTCACCTTACAGTGAACTCTTTTTTACCTCTAAAAAGCGGACCATCAGCAGTATGATCCCGAATAACAGTTTTCACTTAGGCTCGTTTTCAAAAACGTTTGCGCCAAGTCTTAGAATAGGGTGGGTACGAGCCAATGAGGAGTTAATACATGAGTTGATGAAGATTAAAGAGAGCATTGATTTACACAGTTGTGGACTTTCACAAGCGATATTAAATGACTATTTAAGTGACAGTCAACTTTTTAAACAACATTTGCAAACAATTCGAAATGATTATAAAGACAAAATGGAGTATTTTTCGTCATGTTTAAAAGCGATTTTGCCTGAGTTTAAATTCAAACAACCCAAAGGGGGAATGTTTATTTATGGATACATAGAAAATGTAGATACAAAAAAATTGGTTTTTGAAGCCTTAAAACATAAAGTTGTGTTTGTTCCAGGCAGTGAATTTTACTTAGACAAATCCAGTTGCAATGAGATTCGATTTAATTTTACACACTCTACTAAAGAAGAAGTAAAAGAGGGATTAATACGATTAAAACGATTGATTAAAGGAGAATTATGATTTCAATAAAAAATATATTTTTTGTTGCAGTAGGTTCATTTTTTGTATCATTGGCTGCGGTTGTTTTTTTAAACCCAAACAGTATTATTACAGGAGGAGGAGTGGGAATTGCTCAACTGTTTTACGCTCTTTTCCCTTATTTTACGTTGGGAACTTGGATTGCGATAGTGAGTATTCCTTTGGTCATATTAGGCATGGTCTATTTTGGAAAAAATTTTGTCGTGAAAACGTTGTTGAGCATTGTTTTAATTTCAGCATTCACAGATTTATTGAAAGAGGTATTAAATGTCTCTGCTGCTACACATGATACGATATTAGCCTCCATTTTTGGAGGATTGTTGGTAGGATTAGGTGTTGGGCTTGTCATGTTGGGAAAATCTTCAACAGGGGGAACAACCATTTTAGCAGAAGTAATTGAGCGTAAAACACACTACAAAACCTCACAAATTATTTTGGTCATTGATGGTTTGATTATGTGTGCATCTGTATTTGTATATGGAGATATTGAAAAAGCGCTGTTTAGTATTGTTGGTGTGTATGTTACTTCAAGAGTTGTCGATATCCTGTTGTCAGGAAAACCTGCTCAAAAAGCAGTTACCATTGTAACCAATAAAGTCAGTAAACTCTCAGAGCATATTTTAGATGAATTAGGGGAACATGGAACCATTTTAGATGGTTTAAATCTCAATCAAAAAGATCCCAAAACACTGATATTGGTTATTGTGGATATCACCAAACTTCAACACCTACGTAAAATCATTAAACGGTATGACCCCAATGCTTTTTTAGTGGTTCAAGAGGCTTCGGAGCTTTACGGCAGAGAGTATTAATTGTTGCTTGTCATGAACAAAGTCTGAGGAAAGAAGCTTTTTATGAATAATTGATTATTATTATCGATATTATATTTTTTTAGGCTATTCAATGACATATTTAAAACATCTTAAACTACCCGAAAAAAGTGGAAACAAAATAGGATTGTTCCGAACTTTATGTGCAGTATTTGGAGGATTGAGTGTCGCATATTTAGGCATGACACTCTTAATCTATATTATTCCTGGAACCCCTGGAGAATCAATTGTTATTCCACTTTTATTTAATACTTTAGCGTGGGCAATTGCAGCACTTTGGATTGTTGTGGCTCCTACAAGATGGTCTGCGCTTATGCGCTCTTTAGTTCCATCTGTGCTTTTTTTGATGATTATTATTGGATTGGTTGTAAAGGGATAATATGACAAAAGAAGAATCAAAAAAGCTATTAAAACAGAGGTTTCAACGCGTTCATGTGATGGTGGGAATAACATTCTCTTATTTGATGTATATTGCAGTTTTTTTTGGAATTTTTGCTATTTTATTACCCTACATAACACTGTGGGAAAAACCATCACGACATATACAGAGTGCTGATATAACTAAGATTAATTATTCAGCGATGATTGACCCAGTATTAGCTGACCCAGATTATCCTAAAATAAATGGGGTAACCATCACTTTACCCAATTATATGGAAGATCCTACGGTTAAAATTTCTGCTATGTTTACCAAAACAAAACTCTTTAACCCAAATACAGGTGAAGAGATTGTTAATGAAGATGAACAGTCTCAATTGGCTCGTTTTTTAAATATCATGCATTATGGTTGGGAATTTAAGCGATTTGGTTATGTTATTTTTGGATTTATGGCCGTTGCCGTAATGTTTTTGGTTATCGGAGGAGTCATACAGACAGTTTTAATTAAATATAAAAGCAGTGGCAAAAATGCACAAAGTCGATTTTCAAAATGGCACAGAAAAATTTTTACTTGGGTTTTCCCTCCTTTCATTATCATAACACTTACAGGTGCATTGATGAACATCGGATACAGTGGTTCTTCTCCTATGGCATATTTAGCATCCAAAGGACAAACAAGTGAAGTATGGACTTTAGCTGGACCAGTATTATTTCCACCATTACCTATTCGAGAAAAGAAAAATGACAATGTAAAGATGCTCAGTATGAATGAACTCATTAAAAGAGCAAAAGAGCTTAACCCTAAAATAGATTATCAAAAAATTACGCTTACAAATTGGGGGGATTCCAGTGCACAAGCAAAACTGCTAGGGTATAATCCATACATGCCTTTTTTAAATGGTATTTCAAATAAACCAAGTGTAACACTCAGTGGTGTGGATGGTAGTTTAATCAATCAACAAAAAGTTATGGACAAACATTGGTCGGGACTTTTTTATGACAGTATATTCTTTTTGCACTTTTTATTTGGGGTAGATACATTTACTCGGCTTTTTATTGCTACCATTATGACAGTTTCAATATTTGCAATTGGATTTGGTGTGATGCTTTATTTGGAAAAAAAATCCAGAAAGTTTCCCCTAAATATCCCTGTTTATAATGGATTAAGCAAGTTTTCTCTTTCTGTTATGATTGGAGTTATCCCTGCAACAGGACTTCTTTTTGCCTTGCAGTGGCTTTTACCTATGGATTTACAAGAGCGATTTTTATGGCAAAAAGGTTCATTTTTTATTCTATGGTTGGCAACATTAATGTGGTCTTTTTATCGCATCAACACTTATCAGGCTGCTAAAGAGTTTTTAGCTTTAGGTGGATTGTTGTTCTGTGTGAGTCCTTTGATTCATTTTTATAGCAGTGGTTTTTCTCCTGTAGAACTTTATCGCTTAGGAATGAGAGAGATTTTAAGTGTAGATATTGGTTTACTTATTTTTGGAATCATACTTTTGGTTGTCAGTAGAAAACTTCCTACAAGCAAAGAGGATGTACAAAAATATTGGACAAAGATACTTTAAAAGGAGAGATAATGATAAAAAAATTAATCGCACTAACTGCTTTGCTATTGAGCATAACACTATACGCACATACTCTTTTGATGAATGTGATGGACAATGAAGATGGAACGATTGTTGTTATGGGACAGTTCAGTACAGGAGAGAATGCACAAGGTGCATTGGTGAGACTTGAATCATTAATAACGGGAGAAATTCTTTTTAAACAAAGATTGCCCCAAGAGAGTGAGATAACCATTGAGATTCCCAAAGAGCCTTATCAGATTGTACTTGACGGTGGGCCTGGACATACGATAATCAAAGAGGGGATTGAGCCTGTTGGCGGGTTTAGTGTTAAAGCGGATAAAAAAGATGTGAGTGCAAAACTTTCACAAGCTGAATCAGTAACCAATGAGTGGAGTATGCCGATGATTGTTTTTGGAACATTAACCATGATACTGATTGGATTTACGCTTTATTTCAGTATGAAAAATACACAAAAAATATTACAAATGGTCAAAGAGAATAACTGAATAACATTGTATGTTTATATTGTGTGTAAAATGTAAAATAAGGGGCATTAAAACAACTATTAAAGCTTAAAGGATGATTTTAAAACACGCTCCATTGCGACTGTTTTCTACGTTAATTTTTCCTTTAAAGTGGGACTCTATAATCATTTTGCACATATATAAGCCTATGCCACTCCCTTTCTCTTTGGTTGTGAAGTAAGGATTAAAGACATCGTCAATAAGGGCTTCATCTATCCCTTTGGCGTTATCTTCAATCACAATGTCGTTTTTGTCCAGTTTTATCTCAATATAGGGATTCTTAACCTCATTTAAAAGCAATGCATCCTTACCATTGGTGATGAGATTCAAGATCACTTGTGCAAGTTCATTTTTATACGCATAGATTTCTTTGTCAACTATGATATTAAAATGAAGAGCTATTTTATGTTTATTTAACAGTGGCTTCATAATTGTAAGAGCTTGTGTAATGGATTCAGAGAGATAGAATTGTTCTTTTTCTTTATCGGGTTTATAAAAATCTCTGAAGTTATCAATCGTATGAGACATGAACTCTATTTGTTGATTGCTTTCCCTTAATTTTTTTACAAGATATGAAGGTGGCAGTTTTTTTTCACTTGATGCCAATTCCAAATCCATGTTAATAAAACTCAAATGCGTTAAAGGTTGTCGCCACTGATGTGCAATGTTGTTGATCATCTCTCCCATGGACGCGAGTTTATTTTGATGAATTAAAAGTTTCTCTTTTTCATTTTGATCTTCAACAATTTTTTTAAGCATATACCCCAGTGCAAAGCTGAAAACAATGGATTCTAAAGCCGTTACAATATGAATGGTATAAATACCACTGAGTTCAAGGAGATCCAATTCGCTTAAACAAATGGCAATAAATATAAATGTCCAACCAATGATATATATAAGTGCAATTTTGTTGCCTTTAAACAATACATACAATCCCAGCATCATAGCAATTAAGAAAGTAACGGAAAAGGGAATGTATTCATAATAAAGAGAGTATTTATAGATAAAAATCCAAACCACATCTAAAACATGAAAAAAACAGATAAGTAGAATAACATAAAAAGGCCATCGGGAATGTTTTTTGATGTTTAAAACAGATTGTGCAAAGAGTAGGGTGAACATAAAACTTAAGGTTTCAAATATATCTGTAGTTGCTTGTGCTAAGGGAGTTACATAGGATTGGTAACTTAAATAAGTAAAACAAATGAGTGTTAATAAAACAAAAAATTGCATAGAACTGTAGTAGAGTAAAAATGAAATACGTGTGGAGAGATAAATCACCAAATAGTACAAAAAAGCACAAAATATAATTCCATAAGAGATACCATACAAAATGCCTTCATGCTCTAAGAGATACTCATATTCAAAGGCATTAATGACTTTATATCTAAAATCAGGTCGCACCTTTGCGGGGTGTTCGTAATAAAAATAAAAGGTATCGGTTTGAAGTTGGCTCAAATCTACGGTAATAAGTCTGCTGTTGTTGATTTCATACTCTACGTTGGTCTTTTTTAAAGCATGCACGTCGCTTACGATACTTAAATAGTATTTAGAATAAGGCGTATTTTTATTGAGCGTGAATTTTATAGTATAGGATTGAAGTTTCTTATCTATGTAGTCTACATAGAGTGCTTTTTTATAATTTTCTCCATCTTCAGATATAAAACACTCAACTACATCATCAATTCTTTTTGCTTCAAGATTTAAAAAAAGTAAAAATAAAAATAGTATAAATCGCATGCAAAATTATAGACAAATTATGATTAATATAATATTGATACTGATAATTTATCTTAATTTATGTATAATTTTATTATGAGTAAGAATGAATTTAAAGATTTAAAAATATTATACGTAGAAGATGATCAAAACATTGCAAACAATGCTATATCATATTTAAAAAGATTATTTAAGTATGTTTACAGTGCCAAAGATGGTTTTGAGGCCATCGCACAAATAGAATCACAAAAACCTGATATTTTAATCACAGATATCCATATGCCCAAATTTAATGGTTTAGATATGATTGAACAAATCAGGACAAAAAACAGACAAATGCAAATCATTGTTTTAAGTGCGCACTCTCAAAAAGAGTATCTGTTCAGAGCCATAGAATTGCAACTTGCAAAATATTTAGTAAAACCGATTCGTCATGATGTATTGTATCCTGTACTGCTTCAGTGCGCCAAAAAAATAAAGGAGAGTAAACCCACACTTTATAAAATAAATAAAGAGTACTGTTTTGATCTTCAAAAGAAACAACTTTTTAAAAACAAGCAAGAGATTAAAATGACGCATAAAGAAAGACTTTTTTTATTGCTGTTATGTGAAAACAAAGAACAATTGGTTTCATATGAACAAATACAAGAAGCCATTTGGTATGACTCAGTTATGAGTGATGATGCTTTACGTTCTTTGGTTCGTAATTTAAGAAAAAAACTTTCTGATAATTTGATTCAAAACATATCAAAAATGGGCTATAAACTTAATTCTGAAGACCTAATTTAAGAGAAAGCATCTTTTGCAACTCTTTTTGTGTGTGATTAAAGCGTAAGATAGACTCTTTAAAATGTAAAGCATGACTCTCTTTTTTTAATCCTCTGAATTTTTTGAGTCGAGTAGAAATAAAATCATTGAGTGCCAAATCATGACGGAAATACCCTAAAGAGATATATTTTTGAGTATAAGCATTATAAATCAATCTGATGCAATTGGCTTTAGTATGATGTGTTAAAGGAAACAAATAGGTCTCATATAAATCATTAAAAAGTGAGCTATTCATTTCAATATAAAAATAGTTTTCTTCTTGTTTGGCATAAAAATATGCTTGATTTTGAATGATCATATAGCCCACAGAGAGACTTTTTATTGGTTTATCTACCATTTCTTGCGGCAAAGCAGCTCTCATAATCTTGTAGTAATGATTGATTGTTTGTCGACTCAATCCCACATATTTTGCAGTTTGACTTGCCGTTAAATCCATGCAAAAGCATAGACATATGGCATTGATTTTATGTGATGATATTTTGTTATTGTGTATTTGATACTCTGAAATTTCTATAATTGACATACCAAATTATAATAAAAAAATATGGCATAAAAATGGCATAAAATGATTTTTTTATCTGCTTGTCATGAGTTCTTTTTGTGTAATTATGGATTAAGTGAAAAATAGAAACAATCCGTTATATATTTATAATAATGATTATCATAATAAATATATTAAAGGAGAGCAAGTGAAAAAAAAGAATAAGGTTATTCCGTTATCCTTATGTACTGCAATGCTTGTAGGAACAAGTTTATATTCAAATGATGTACAAAGTAATAAAGAGAATATGCAAGACAGAATTACGGTTCAAGAAGTTGACGTTGTCGAGAGTGCAACAGGAGCAAGTGAAGATACAAACTCATATACAATTGGATCAACACGTTCTGCAACGAAGTTAAATCTATCTCTAAAAGAGACACCTCAATCGGTTAAAATTATAACCAATCAACAAATTGAGGACAGAGGTATTGACTCATACCAAGATATTATGGCAAATATCACGGGCGTTACACTGAATAAGTGGGATGAAAGAATCTATCCTACGGCAAGAGGGTTTGATATAGATTATTATCAAATCGATGGTACACCAACTTTTTTAAATATTGCAGACCATGATCCTGATTTATCAATTTATGACAGAGTTGAAGTGGTCAAAGGTGCCAATGGTTTAGTAACGGGTGCAGGTAACCCTGCTATGAGTTTGAATTTTATTCGAAAACATGCCAACTCTAAAGAGTTAACTGGAAATGTGAAATTAGAAGCAGGCTCTTTTGATACCCAAAGTGCAACACTGGATGTCTCAACTCCATTGAATCAAAAGGGAACTTTACGAGCACGATTTATTGGTAAATACAATGAAACTGATACCTTCTTAGATGATTATAAAAAAGAGAATAAAGTATTTTATGGAGTTGTAGATGCAGACATCACAGACTCAACGTACTTATCTATTGGTGCAAGTTACCAAGACTTAAAGAGAACAGGAATTCGATGGGGTGGGTTACCCGGTTTTTACAGCGATGGAAGCCACACGAATTTTGACCGTTCTATGAATGCAACCGAAGATTGGACCTATTGGAATGTTGAAACCAAAACAGTGTTTGCTGATTTTGAGCAATACATATATAAAGATATTAAACTTAAAGCGTCGTACTCACATATGAACGTACAAGAAGAGACTGCACTTCTTTATTTAAGAGGAAGTGTTGATAAAGCTACGGGTTCTGGAACGTCATATTTAACATACTACTCTGATGCAGAGTTTGAAGAGGATAACTTTGATACCTATATCTCTGCCCCATTTAAAACGGGTGATTTGGAGCATGAAGTGATTTTTGGATATTCATATAACAAATCAGATGAACTCTCAAACAAATACAGTTACCCAGATGGATATACCTATCCAGCGCTTGCAGATATTCATAATATCAACATTGCAAAACCAAATAAAACCCTTGATTTGGATTGGACAATTGGTAAAACGATTCAACAAGCGTTTTATTTAACTGGACGCTTCTCTTTGATGGAGGATTTAAAACTTATTACTGGTGGTCGAATCACAAGTTGGAAATATTATGCTAAGAATGCCAATACAAAACCAAGAATTCATGATGATGAATTTACGCCGTTTGCAGGATTGGTTTACAATATGGATGATAATCACTCAATTTATACAAGCTACACAGAGATTTTTAAACCTCAAAAAGAGAGAACTCAAAACGGTGATTATCTTGATCCAATTACCGGTAAAAACTATGAAGTGGGAATCAAAGGTGAGTATTTTGATGGTCAATTAAATGCGGGACTTTCTGTGTTTAGAATTGAACAAGACAATGTTGCACAAGAAAAAGATGGCGTGTTTGTTGTGGGGAATCCAACAGAAAAAGCACACAGTGCAGCTGAGGGTGTTACAAGTAAAGGGGTGGAACTGGAAGTTGCAGGAAACATCAATGATAATTGGGATATTGCTTTTGGTATTGCAAACTTTGAAGCCAAAGATGCGCAAGGTGAAAAAGTTTCTACTAAATCATCAAGAACAACAGCTAATTTTTTTACAAAATACAGATTGAATAAATTGAGTATGGGATTGGGTGCAAACTATCAAAGTAAGTTCTATACCGGAAGTGGTGCAAATAAAATTGAACAAAAAGCATATACCATTGCCAATGCAATGCTTTCATACGATGTGAATCAAAATTTAAAACTACAAATGAATGTGGATAATCTTTTCGATAAAGAGTATTATGAAGGAATTGGTAGTAACAGCATGGTGTATGGTGCGCCACGAACCACCATGCTAATGATGAAATACAGCTTTTAAGCTACTTGAAGGTTCTATGAAATTCATAGGGCCTTTTTTTTATTTAACCTACAAAAGAATCTGTGAGTTGGTAAATCACAGCGGTTGTAAAAAACGCAAATAAAATACCATAACCTAAAATAGAAGCACTCAATCGTGGTGCCAGACCTGCCATAGATGCAACCGCACCTGCAGTGATCATAGGTCCCATTCCTGCTTCCATAATAGAGATACGTGCAACTTCACCATTCCATCCTAAGATATAACAGACAATGGCTGCTAATATAGGTGAGACAATGAGTTTTACAAACAGTGCTGTGGTAAAAGGTTTGATTTCATGACCCGGCAATTTAAGCTGGAGTTGAAGACCTACAGCAACGAGTGCCAATGGTACAATGGTCGCTCCAAGCGTTGCTAATACACTTGAAATAACAGGTGGAAACTCTATTCCAATTAAAAACAGTGCAATAATCAATGAAAGAAACGGTGGAAAAGTTACGACTTTATGTACAATGATTTTAACATTGAGTTCACTGTTATGACTGTAAATAGAGACAATCAACGTACCATACACCGCCAATGCAATAAATGTGGC
The DNA here is from genome assembly GCF_004116335.1 of Candidatus Marinarcus aquaticus. Classification (NCBI taxonomy): domain Bacteria; kingdom Pseudomonadati; phylum Campylobacterota; class Epsilonproteobacteria; order Campylobacterales; family Arcobacteraceae; genus Candidatus Marinarcus; species Candidatus Marinarcus aquaticus. Next base: position 411,967 of record NZ_PDKN01000002.1, on the reverse strand, counting down.
CATTTGGTCATAGACAATGACATACGGTAAGGCATCGGCACCAAAATACGCATTAATTATAGGAATACCTAAAAATGAAGTATTCCCTAAAACCGCCACCAACATCAATGCACCTGTGATCTCTTTATTAAAATTCATCCATCGAGACAGTGCTAATACTAAAAGTGCGGAAACAGAGATGGTAATCCATCCAATGACAATAGGGATGGCCATATTAATCGAAAGTTCCACTTTAGGTATTTGTAAAAAAATCATTGCGGGCAATGAGATGTAAATCACAAACTTATTGAGCGTATTGGGGGCATCGTTTGGAAAGATTTTTAGTTTTTGCAGAACATACCCTGCAATAATTGCCAACCCAATGAGTAAAAAATTATCCATATATTAAATTATCCTATTATTTCTTTAACTGTTTTTCCAATGTGTCCGGGTGATTTCACTACAGTCACACCACACGACTCTAAGGCTTCCATTTTCTCTTTTGCTGTTCCTTTGCCACCACTTACAATCGCACCTGCATGGCCCATGCGTTTCCCTTTGGGTGCTGTTTGTCCAGAGATAAACGCAACAACTGGTTTGGTGATATGCTCTTTGATAAAGTGTGCTGCTTCAATTTCAAGCATGCCTCCAATCTCTCCAATCATCACAATGGCATCGGTTTCATTGTCTTGTTCAAACTGCATTAACAACTCTTTATAACTTAATCCAATGATGGGATCACCCCCAATTCCAACCGCAGTTGAAATACCAAGACCCACTTGAACCACTTGATTAGCGGCTTCATAAGTAAGCGTTCCTGATTTGGAAATCAAACCAATTCGACCTTTTTTAAACACAGATCCTGGCAAAATTCCCAGTTTACACTCACCTGAAGTAATAATACCTGGGCAATTTGGTCCAATGATTTTCATGCCATTTTTATTGGCATACGCTTTGGCAATTTGAATATCTTTTACAGGCGCACCTTCAGTGATGGCCACACAAAGTTCAATGCCACAACTGGCTGCTTCCATGATCGCATCAGCCACAAATCTAGGAGGAACAAAGATTAATGATACGGTTGCTTTTGTCGTGTCAACTGCTTCTTTCACCGTATTAAATACAGGCAGACCAAGATGAGTAGTTCCCCCTTTATAAGGCGTAACTCCACCCACAATTTGAGTGCCATACTCAATACATTGTTCTGCATGAAAGGTGGCTTCTTTTCCTGTAAAACCTTGTACAATCACTTTGGTGTTTTTATTAACTAAAATAGACATACATTTTCCTTTATGCTTTGGCTGCTTGCACAGCTTTTTGTGCCCCATCTTCAAGTGAGTGAGCCACAATGATATTTGAAATATTGGCACTTTTTAAAATTTCAGAAGCCTCTTTGGCATTTGTTCCATCAAGTCTTACAATAATAGGCACATTGACTTCAATGTTTTGTGTTGCTTCTAAAATACCATTGGCAATTCGATCACACCGTACAATGCCAGCAAAGATATTGACAAAAATCGATTTGACATTTTCATCCTTTAAAATGAGTTCAAACCCTTTTGCAACACTTTGTGCACTGGCACCTCCACCCACATCTAAGAAGTTTGCGGGTAAACCTCCTTCATAATTAATGATATCCATGGTTGCCATCGCAAGACCTGCACCATTGACCATGCATCCTACATTTCCATCCAATTTTACGTAAGAAAGTCCATACTCTTTGGCTTCTACTTCTGCTTTATTCTCTTGTGAAATATCTCTCATGGCTTCAATGTCATCGTGTCTGAACAACGCACTGTCATCTAAACCCATTTTCCCATCCAATGCAAGGAAATTGTTTTCATCGGTTTTCACCAACGGATTAATTTCAATGAGTTCAGCATCATCCTCCACATAGATTCGGTACAAGGTTTTTGCAAATTTAATAAAGGCTTGCATGTCCTCTTTAAAAATACCCAATTCAAATGCAAGTTCTCGTCCATGAAAGTCTTGAAAACCAACCGTGGGGTCAATCGGGATTTTTTTGATGGCTTTTGGGTTTTCTGCTGCCACTTTTTCAATCTCTACACCCCCTTCACGTGAACCCATCATAACAGGCATTTCAATGTTTCTATCTAATGTAATGCCTAAATAAGCTTCATATTGAATGTTGACACCCTCTTCAATATAAATTTTAGTAACCAATTTTCCTTCCGGACCAGTCTGCTTAGTAATAAGCCTCATACCAAGTAATTCATTGGCATATATTTTGACTTCTTCCAAGGAGTTGGCAATTTTAATACCACCGGCTTTGCCTCGTCCACCAGTATGAACTTGAGCTTTTAAAACCCATTTTTTTCCACCCAATTTTTTAGCACACTGAATGGTTTCATTGATACTATTGGCAACAAAACCTTTGGGAGTAGGGAGGTAATACTTATGAAATATCTGTTTGGCTTGGTACTCATGAATATTCATGGGTTTCTCCTTTATTATTTGTAGGAGTGTGAAGGAACTCTTCACACAATTGAAACATTTATGGAGTTATTATACTGAAAATTGATTAATTATTATTTAGAGCTAATTGAGGTTTCGCAAGAGTGGTTTTCTGTTATTTTTCCATGCTTAGAAGTGTAAAAAATGCCCCATTTATACATCTCTTCAAGAACGGGTTGCAGTTTTTTCCCTGCTTCAGTCAAAGAATAGACCACTTTGGGAGGAACTTCTGGAAAGACTTCTCTGTTGATGATGTTTTTTTCTTCAAGCTCTTTAAGTTTTACAGTGAGTGTTTTTTGAGTAATTTCATTGATGGTTTCATGTAGTTCTTTAAATCGTTTATCGCTATCAAGTAGGTGCCAAATAATGGCTAACTTCCAGCGGTCATTGAAGACATCCAGCGTAACAGAGACAGAACATTTATAAGATTTATCATTAATAATATACATTACTCATCCTTTTATGAATGTATTATAACATAAAGATAATTAATTTACATTACTTACCTAAAGTAAAGTAAGTGTATTTTAAGTTTACCTAACATATAATTTTCAATATATTATGAGGATTATAAATGCATAAACAAGAGAATAAAACAAAATATTTTATAGGCATGTTGGTTGCCATGTTGATTTGGGGAGTTGCTTGGACTTCTGGTAAGGCAATGGCAGAACACTCCAACCCTCAATTGGCAGCTTTTTGGCGATACTTTATCTCTTTTATTACGATTTTACCTGTTATATATTTTATGAAAACACCGCTCAAAGCTGATAGAATTGGCTGGATTTATATGTTGGCAGCAGGTTTGTTGGTTGCTTTATTTAACTATCTTTTTTTTGCTGGATTAACACATGGTCAAGCAGGCTATGGAGGAACGATGGTGACATCAATTGCCCCTATTTTAACGTATATCATGTCCATTGTTCTGTTGGGAACAAAAGTAACAACCAGACAAATTGTCGCATTGAGCATTGGTATGTTTGGTGCCATGATTTTGCTTCGAATACCCACTGAAGGTTTTGGTTTTTTAAATCTGGACAGTTCATATTTTTTGGAAGCGGCTGTAGTGTGGGCTTCGGTAACGATTTTAGCGCAAAAAGCTTCTAAAAGAGTTGATCCCATGATGTATACTTTGGTTGTTTTTGGAGTAGCAGCATTTATGAATATTTGGTTTGCATTACCATTTGAACCTTTTAATTTGCAAGCATTGGATGCAATTTTTTGGTGGAATGCACTTTTTATTGGGGTCATGGCGGGAACCTTCAGCACCGCACTCTTTTTTATTTCAGCCAGTAAAATTGGAGCACATCAAACAGGTGTATTTTTGTTTATTGTTCCAGTTGGTGCGATTATATCGAGTTGGTTTTTTTACGATGAAACCATACTGTTGTCAACCGTGATGGGCTGTACCATGTCATTTGTGGCAGTCATGTTATTTAACAGTACACGAACATTTCGCTTAAAAAAAGCAAAACCTATTTTATAAGGAGTAATGATGAAAAATGTTTTGATTATTAATGGGCACCAATATTATGATGGTGTAGCTAAAGGTGAGTTGACTCAAAATATCATTGGTAAAGCGGATGAGTTTTTAACAAAAAATGGTTTTGAAGTCAAGCATACACATATTGAAAAAGGGTATGTGATTGAAAAAGAAGCAGATAAACTGCTTTGGGCAGATTATATCATTTTTCAATACCCAGTGTATTGGATGGGAACACCTTGGATTGCAAAAAAATATTTTGATGAAGTATTAACGCAAGGAAAACATTATGTCAGTGATGGACGAAGCAGAGAAGATGCGTCTAAAACATATGGAAGTGGTGGCTTGTTAAAAGGAAAATATATGTTAAGTCTAACTTATAACTGTCCAAAAAGTGAGTTTGAAAACCCTAAAGGATTCTTTGATGGATTGAGTTTGGATGAAGCCAATATCGCTTCACATAAAATCTTCCAATTTTGTGGGTTAAGACCAATGCAATCATACTCAGTTCATGACATCTTTAAAGGGGATATGAACTTAGAAGAAGAGCTTAAGAGACTCGAAGCAGTGCTTCAAAATAACTTTTTAAATTAATAAGGATAAAAATGGCAGAAATTACAGTAATTGCATCTATTGTTGCAAAACCAGAGTATAAAGATGAAATCTATAAATCTTTGTTAGAATTACATAAACAGACACATGCAAACGATGAAGGGTGTATTCAATATGATTTGCATATAAACAATGAAGAAGAAAATGGCTTTACATTTATTGAGACGTGGAGAGATATAGATGCACTTTTAAAGCACTCTCAAAAAGCACATTTTGATGCCTTCAAATCTTTCATTGAGGGAAAAATTGATAGTATGAGTGTACAAAAACTTCAAAAAGTATCATAATACAAAGGATAATCATGCAGTTTACTTACCAAAACCCAACCTTGATTGAGTTTGGGCAACAAAGTATCTCTAAAATCAACACCCTGATTGAAAAGTCAGAAAGAGTGTTGGTGCTTTATGGTGGAGGAAGTATTAAGAAAAATGGGGTTTATGACCAAGTTAAAGAGGCTTTAGATGGCTATGCATGGTTTGAATTTGGTGGGGTTGAACCTAATCCAACAAAAGAGAAACTGGATGAAGCTATCGCTTATGGACGAAGCAATGAAGTGAGCTTCATCTTAGCTGTTGGTGGTGGTTCTGTTATTGATGGTGCAAAATATGTAGCGAATGCCTTTTATTATGAAGGGGATGGTTGGGATTTACTTGAAGGCAAATACAATGCAACAAAAGCTTTAAAAATTGGTGCCGTACTCACTTTAGCTGCTACAGGAAGTGAATCAAATACTGGTTCGGTTATCACTAAAAAAGAAACCAAAGAGAAACGTTTCTTTCACTCTGCTTTTTCATATCCACAATTTGCTATTATGGACCCCGATGTATTAAAAAGTTTAGATGACCGACAATTGTCCAACGGTTTGATTGACTCTTTTGTGCATACGTGTGAACAGTATCTTACGCAACCTCATGGTGCCTTAGCTCAAGACTATTATGCTGAAGGTATTTTAAGAGGTTTGATTGAACTGGCACACAGCTATGATAAAAAAGATGATTTATGGTATGCCAACTTGATGTGGCTTGCCAATCAAGCACTTAATGGTTTGATTGGAGTAGGGGTTCCTCAAGATTGGGCGACACATTTTATTGGACATGAGTTAAGTGGTCTGTACGGTATTGACCATGCCAGAACATTGGCTATCATACAACCAAATTTACTGACTATTTTAGCTAATGAAAAACAAGAGAAGTTGATGCAAATGGGTAAAAATGTTTTTGGAATGCAGGCTTTAACACCTTTTGAGGTGATTGAAGAGATCAGAAACTTGTATGCATCACTCAATGTGGATTTAAAACTTTCATCGTATACAGATGATAAAGAGGTGATTTCTAAAGTAACAAACTTGCTTGAAAAACATGGGTTCACACACTTTGGTGACCGTGGAAGCATTGATAAATCAGTTGTAGAAAAAATATTAGAAAAATCAATTTAAAAAGGATAAATATGGATAAGTCATTTCAAGAAGCAATGGATTTCAGACATGCGTGCAAAACATTTGATGATACAAAAACAATCTCAGATGAAGACATGAATTTTATACTTGAAGCGGGACGAAAATCTCCTTCATCATTCGGACAAGAGGGATGGAAGTTTTTAATCATCACAAATGAAGAGTTAAAAGCAAAAATCCGACCATTTTGTTGGGACCAACCACAAATTACTACGTGCTCACACTTGGTGATTATTTTAGCAGCGATTGATGCTGTACGACCAGAAAGTGGACTTCCCGCAAAACGATTTGCACGACGAGAGATGCCAAAAGAGAAACAAGATTTCTATTTAAATCTGTATGCAACCCACTTAAAAGAGACGTTAAGCAGTGAGCAAAACATCTATGCATGGACTTCAAAACAGAGCTACATTGCCGCAGGTAATATGATGACAGCAGCTGCTATTAAAGGCATTGATTCTTGTCCTATAGAAGGGTTTGAAAAAGAGAATGTGGAAAAAGCACTTGAGTTAGATACGCGAAAATGGCAGCTTTCATTGGTATTGCCTTTTGGTTATCGAGTCAATCCTCAATCAACACAAATGAGACTAGAGCCTTCTGAGGTGTTTGAATTTATCAAATAAAGAGTCAGTTTTTCTGACTTTTTATGAGAGGCAGAGGTATGAAATTAAATGAATTAGAGATAGAAGCTTATAAACTCCGTTTTGAGTTTTACAATCAATATGAAAACAAAGAAGAGAAGTGGCACAGAAAGTATAAAAGCCACAAACTCTACGATGTGGTCATTGAGAGCTTTAACTACAAATTTCATGAGATTGGGGAGGTCATGCCCAAACTCTTAGAAAAAAACCACCACTAATGAGTGTACAGATATATCATCAATGGAATATAAAACAACGACACCAACGTTGATATAAATACGGCTAAAGACATCTTCTCAGGTTTGACGTTTAAAAGCGTTGCAACCGTTACCGTGTTTCCTGCTAAAGGAACAATTGAAAAAATAAACATTACAAAATACAACTCTTTATCTAAAAAGTGTAATATCGTATTATCTATAAAAATAAACAATAACACAAATGCTGGCCAGACTAAAAACTTCACAAAAAGAGCCAACCCAATAAATGTTTTATCAAATCCACCATTGGTTTTAAGATGCTCCATTCCCATTCCTAAAAGCATCATCCCTAATATGGCATATGCCCCTTTTAAATAGTTGGTGTAATCCATGAAAATTTCAGGCATACTAAAGCCCATAAGGTTTAAGAACAGTCCTGCAATAAAAGCGTGTAATACAGGGAGTTTAAGTATTTTTTTTATGCTCTCTTTGGATGTGAAGTTACTCTTTGCAGTGACATAATACCCCACAGAATTTTGGTACAAAATTGAAGCCAATACTGTAAAAATAAAGATATCTACAAGTTTGGGTTCTAAAAATAAAATAGCAACAGGTATTCCTAGATTTCCAGTATTCCCAGTTGCCACGCTAAATGACAGAACATTGGCAGAGTTGTCTTTAAAAATTCGCTGAAAAATAGGCAGTGTTCCAAAAGCGATGATGACGCTTAGTGTAAAGAAAAAGAGTGGTAAAAAAAGAACTGAAGAGTTTATTTCCACACTTAAGGTTGCATTAAAAACAATAAAAGGTGCTAAGATATAAAGCAGTATTTTTGCAATCGTATCTTTGTTGCAATCAAAATATTTGGTACTGAAAAATCCAAGAAGTATACTGAAGTAAAGCGGTATAATTTTACCTACAAGCGTTAAAAAAAGAGTCATAACTATAAATCCAAATTATCTAAATTATCTAAATTATCTAAATTATTTATTACTATAATATAAAATGACTGTTACTTACATAAAGTAAAGTATGATAGTTCATGAGAATTTACAACACTTATGTTATAATCCCGATTATTAAACACGAAGGCTTAAGAAAGAATGAATATTAACGAAGTTAAAACACAAAAATTTATACTGAAATTTTTCCCAGAAATTATGGTCAAAGGCACTACTGCTAAGCGACAGATGATTTCACAACTTTATAACAATCTTCATAATATGTTGCATCGAATCTCAAAAGAGGTTGCGATTAAAAAGTTTTTTGACAAAATAGAGGTGGTGACGCCCATAGAGTTTGTAGTGGAAGTGCGACAAAAACTCTTTGATACACCTGGAATTGAGCAAATTTTAGAAGCATTGCAGTTTGACCAAGTAACTACATTGGAGCAAATCAAAGAGATTGTGAATGTACAAATGGCACATACCATTCAAGATAAAACATTTGTGGTACGTGCAAAACGTTCAGGAACACACGATTTTAAATCGCCACAAATTGAACAAACCGTGGGTGGTTATATGCTCAGTCAAAATCCTAACGCTAAAGTGGATTTGCATAAACCTGAAGTGGTTATTAACTTAGAACTGGTCAATAATCAGCTCAATATCATTACTCAAAAATACAGAGGTTTAGCTGGTTTTCCTTTAGGAACACAAGGCGACATTCTCTCATTGATGTCAGGAGGCTTTGATTCAACAGTAGCAAGTTATTTGACGATGAAAAGAGGAGTTAAAACACACTTTATTTTCTTTAACTTGGGAGGTTTAGCACATGAAATTGGGGTAAAACAAGTGGCATTTTATTTGTGGAATCGATTTGGTTCTTCTCATAACGTTTCGTTTATCTCTGTTCCTTTTGAAGACGTTGTGACGGAAATCTTTCAATCAACTGCTCAGTCATACATGGGTGTTACACTGAAAAGATTGATGCTCAAAGCAGCTCAAGCTATAGCAAAAGAGATGAAAATTGATGCGCTTTTAACCGGTGAGAGTGTAGCGCAAGTTTCAAGTCAAACTCTGAGAAACCTTGCTTTGATTGACCAAGCGTGTGATATGTTGGTTTTAAGACCACTTTCAACCATGAACAAACCAGAGATTATGGACATTGCCAATGATATTGGAACAAAACGATTTGCAGAGAGCATGCCTGAGTATTGCGGGGTGATTTCACAAAATCCAGTGACGCATGGTTCATATGAGCGTATGGAGAAAGAGGCGAAGAAGTTTGATTATACCGTTTTAGATAAAGCAGTAGAGAATGCTTCTAAAATCTATGTTTCTGATATTGTTGCAGACATCAATGAGATTGGTAAAATTGATGTGGTAACTGATTTATCAAGTGGGGAATATACGGTCATTGATATTCGACAAGGAGATGCGTGTATAGAGACTTCATGTGAAACACTGAAAATACCATTTCATAAACTTAAAAACGAGTTTAAGAAACTACCACAAGATAAAGAGTATCTTTTCTATTGCGACAAAGGTATCTTAAGCCAACTGCATGCTCAATATTTACGAGATGCTGAAAACTATAATAATATTAAAGTCTATCGACCTTAATCCTACTTATCAAAGAGAGTTTTAAGACGCTCTTTGATATACCTATAAGAAATACTATAGCGCTTTATTATCTTTTTTACGATAAAATCGCGTTAAATTACAAAATCAAAGAGAGTATATATGGTTCAAACTGTTAATTTAAAAAAAGCTTTTGGTCCAAGAGTTCTATTTCAAGATATCAATTTAAAATTAGATGCAGGAAAGAGATATGGACTTATTGGAGCCAATGGAGCAGGTAAGACAACATTTTTAAAAATCCTTTCAGGTATTGAAGATGCCACAGAGGGTGAAATTCAAATTCAAAACGGTAAAAAAGTAGGTACATTAAGTCAAAACCAATTTGCTTATGAAGAGTACACTATTTTTGATGCTGTTCTTTTAGGAAACAGACGACTTTATGATGCGATTAAAGAGAAAGAAAAACTCTACATGGAAGAGTATACAGATGAGATTGGTGAACGTTTAGGTGAACTTGAGATTATCTGTGTAGAAGAAGATCCAACGTATGAATACGATGTAAAAATTACAAAAATTTTAGAAGATTTGGGGTTCCCAGCTGCTGAGCAACAAGAGCTTATGAGCACCATCACGGGTGGTGATAAATTCAAAGTTTTATTGGCACAAGTACTGTTCCCAAAACCAGACATCTTATTCTTGGATGAGCCTACGAACAACTTGGATATCGAAACCATTGGTTGGTTAGAGAACCAACTTCAACACCACGATGGTACGATGGTAGTAATCTCACACGACAGACACTTCTTAAATGCTGTGTGTACAAACATCTTAGACGTAGACTACAAACAAATCAGAGAGTTTACAGGTAACTATGATGATTGGTATATTGCTTCAACCTTGATTGCAAAACAAAATGCTGCTGATATGAACAAAAAACTTAAAGAGAAAGAAGAGCTTGAAAAGTTTATTGCTCGATTCAGTGCGAATGCTTCTAAAGCAAAACAAGCAACTTCAAGACAAAAACAACTTGATAAACTTGATGTGGGTGCTATTCAAATCTCAAGCAGACGAGATCCATCTATTATCTTCAGACAAAAAAGAGAAGTAGGAAAAGAGCTTTTGAACGTAAAAGATATTTGTAAATCGTATGATGGTGAGACGGTATTAAATAACATCTCATTCACTGTAGAAAAAGATGATAAGATTGCTTTAATTGGCCCAAATGGTATTGGTAAAACAACACTGTGCGAAATCCTTGTTGGAAACATCAAGCCAGATTCTGGTGAAGTTCACTGGGGTGCAACGATTCAAAATGGATATTTCCCACAAAATACAACAGAGACAATCAAAGGGGAAGTAACACTTTATGATTGGTTGCGAAACTTTGATAAAGATGCCGATATCTCTGAGATTCGAAACTGTTTAGGACGAATGTTGTTTAACGGTCAAGAGCAAGAGAAAAAAGTATCGTCTTGTTCTGGGGGTGAAAAACACCGAATGATGCTCTCTAAAATCATGTTAGAACAACCAAACTTTATGGTTTTAGATGAACCAACCAACCACTTAGACCTTGAAGCAATTATTGCATTGGGTGAAGGATTATTAGAGTATCCAGGTTCAGTAATTTGTGTATCGCATGACCGTGAGTTATTGGATGCGTATGCCAATAGAATCATGGAAATTCAAAAAGATGGTTCAATTGTGGACTTCAAAGGGACCTATGAAGAGTATTTAGAGTCAAAAGCTGTATAAACAGCTTTTGATTATTTGATGTGATTAAGATTTCTCGCGTGCAGTCTCGATTCTTTTCTTCGAATTGCATCGTTGTATCTTCTTTTATCATCCTCTGTTTCAATCTCCAGTTTTGGAACAGGAGTTGGTTTGCCATTTTCATCAACTGCAATCATGGTAAAATAACATACATTGGTATGCTTTCTTGTTTTCTCTTTGATGTCTTCAGAGATAACTTTAATACCAATCTCCATTGATGTTCTTCCCGTATAGTTTACAGACGCATAAAAGGTAACCAACGACCCAACTTTAATAGGGTGCTTAAAAAGAACCATATCTACTGAAAGTGTTACAGCATAGTGTCCTGTATAACGAGCAGCACAAGCATACGCTACATGGTCTAACATCTTAAGAATTTCTCCCCCATGAACATTGGCTCCTGAGAAGTTTGCTTTGTCAGGAGTCATAAGAAGAGTCATTGTTAAATCTTTTGATCGTTGAGGCATTATCATCGTCTTTTTCCCTTTTTCTTAATATTACTTTAATAATATTATTGACAACTCAATAAAATGAAGCTTAATATTGCATAAATTATTTTTTAATGTTTCATAGTGTTACTTATTATAAATATAATTAATAATATAGTAAACTACAAGTGTAGATAATTGGTTAAAAAGTTCACCGTAAAGGCCAAGACATGAAAAAAATATCATTCTTATTTATGCTTCTCATTTTCTTCTTTTCTTTGTTAAACTTCTATATTATTCCTTTGGTTAAAAGCATTGATTTAAAAGAGAGCTTTGTTCTTCTATTTGGTTTTTGGTTTGTTGTGATTGTTGTTTTGTATTTTGTAAGCAATGCATTGGCGTTAAGAGATTACAACAACAAAGGAGAGTAACATGTTCAGTATATACATATTGGTTGCTTTCTTTTTATCATACATGTTGCTTTTATCATTGAGTGCTTATTTTATTAAAAAGCAAGACACTCAAAATAGAATTGCTTCTTCGGTTTGGATATATGCACTTTCATTGACAATTTATTGTACGGCTTGGACCTACTATGGTGGAGTAGGGAAAGCTTTAAACAGTGGTTTTGCATTTCTAGCTGTTTATTTAGGGCCTACATTAATGATATTTTTATGGCCTGTGATACTTAAAAAAATGGTGCGCATAAAAAATCTCTATAAAATCACCTCTATTGCCGATTTGATTTCAGCGCGTTATGACAAATCACGGATGGTGGGTGCTGTAGTAAGTATTGCAGCACTTATAGGTACAGTTCCTTATATCTCGATTCAGTTAAAATCACTGGTAACATCCATCAATATTTTAACCATTGACAATTATCATCCTTCTGAAAGTGACCAATTTTTAACGAGTGATTCTGTAGGGTTTTTAATTGTTTCGTTAATGATTATTTTTACCATTATTTTTGGTTTACGAAAGCTTGATCCCACTGAACGGCACCAAGGAATGATGATCATGGTTGCTATTGAAGGAGTTATTAAACTCTTGGCTATTATTATTGTTGGGCTATTTGTGACCTATTATATGTTTGATGGGCTCAATGATATTTTTGACAAAGCAAAAGCAGCAGGTGTTTACAGTTCGGTCAACAACAATGTTGCTTCCTACTCGAATTGGATATCAATTTTAATTCTCTCCATGTTTGCTGTCATGTTTTTACCACGTCAATTTCACGTGAGTGTTGTAGAAAATTCCAATGAACAACATGTTTATAAAGCAATGTGGATTTTACCTCTGTATCTTTTATTGATTACTTTTTTTACCATGCCAATAGCTTTAGGTGGTGTGCTTTCTAATGAATCACAAACACTCATAGATTTTTATGTTTTAACATTGCCTATCTCTCAAAACAGTGAAATCATTACACTGATTGCCTTTTTAGGAGGATTTTCTGCTTCTACAAGTATGATTATGATTACATCCATGACGATGTCAATTATGATAAGCAACTACTTATTATTGCCTCTTATAGAATCATATGAAGGATTCTCTTTTTTAAAGAAAAGGATTTTGTTGCTTCGATGGATTATTGTTGCTGTGTTTGTGTTTGCAGGTTATCTGTTTTATATTTTTGTAACAAAGAGTTATTTGCTTGTTGATGTAGGGCTTATCTCTTTTGCTGCCATTTTACAATTTGTGCCTGCATTATTGGGTGGGCTTTTCTGGAAAGGTGCCAATAAACGTGGCGCTATGAGTGGGATGCTTGCAGGATTTTTGGTGTGGTTCTTTACTTTAATCATACCTCAATTTGTCAATACCAATTGGATCAGTACAGATATCCTAAAAGAGGGTCTTTTAGGAGTGGGATTGTTACGACCACAACAATTGTTTGGCTTGGGTGGTTATGATATGCTCACGCACTCTCTGTTTTGGAGTATGTTTTTTAATATTTCATTGTTTGTTTTTGTATCTATTTTTACACACAAAACTCAAGAAGAGAGAAAAGTATCGGATGATTTTATAGATATTTTAGACTTTAAAGAGCAGTTTGAGGTCTCTGAAGAGCTTAAAAGTCATATTAATTTAAGTAAAAAAATTGAAACCTATAAAAGAGTACTCAATGCTTATTATAAAGAGGAAAAAACCATAGAAGTCCTTAACGACATTCTAAAAGAGTTGGGCTTTACAGATAAAACCTCTTTAAACATTATTGAACTTGCACGTCTGCATGGACAAGTAGAACGTTATCTTTCTGGTACAGTAGGTGCTGCAAGTGCACACAGTATTATGGAAAAAAGTTATGCCTTTAAACACTCTGAATCAAAAGAGCTCTCTAAAACGTATGCTGATATTCTCTCTAAAATGAAAGTGACCCCCAAAGAGTTTAATGAAAAAATTAACTTCTATGTCGAAAAAGAAAAAATATTGCTTAAACACTCTATTCAACTGCAAGAGAAAATTGCACAAAGAGATAAAGAGATTGAAGCCAGAAGAAAAGCAGAGGCAGAGATTCGTTATTTAAATGAAAACTTAGAGAAAAAAGTCAAAGAGAGAACCCAAGAGTTGCAACAATCCATGGAGAAACTCGAACAAACGCAAGAACACTTAATTGAAACAGAGAAACTGGCAAGTCTTGGAGGATTGGTTGCTGGAGTGGCGCATGAGATTAATACCCCAGTAGGATTAAGTTTAACGGGTATTACGCATTTTAGTGATATTACTAAAAAACTTAAAAAAGATTATGAAAATGGTGATTTAGGCGAAGATGAGTTTAATGCATATATTGATACTTCATATAAACTGGCCAAAACCATTCGTTTGAACTTAGAAAAAACAGCACATTTGGTCAAAAGTTTTAAACAAGTGGCAGTGGATCAAAGTGTGGAAGAGAAGCGTGAAATCAAACTCAATCAATACATCAATGAAGTGGTTTTAAGTCTACACAATAAACTCAAACAGACGAAAATTGATGTGCTTGTACATTGTCCAAAAGAGTTGAGCATATCAAGTTATCCAGGAGATATTTCACAAATTTTGACGAATCTTATTATGAACTCATTGATTCATGGTTTTAAAAAAGAGGATGAAGGAAGCATACAAATTGATGTGAATAAAGTGGGTGATGCCATTCAAATTATTTACAAAGATACAGGTAAAGGTATACCAACTGAAAATCTTAAAAAGATTTATGAGCCATTTTTTACAACCAATCGAGAAGGTGGTGGAAGCGGTTTAGGGTTAAATATCATCTATAATTTGGTTACAAAAAAACTGGGTGGAGTAATTGTGTGTGAAAGCAGTGAAGGAGAGGGTGTCACGTTTACAATGACACTGCCTTTATAAGTTAATCTAAAAGTGCATTCATCTCATCTTCTGTGAGTGTTTGTACACCAAGTTCGACCGCTTTATCGTATTTACTTCCTGCTTCTTCACCATAGATAACATAATCGGTTTTTTTAGAAACACTTGACGAAACTTTTGCCCCCAATACTTCTAAGTTCTTTTTAATCACACCTCGGCTGACACTCATGGTTCCAGTAAGTACCACCGTTTTACCTTTAAAAGCATTCTCGCTGACTTCTACTTTCTCTTCAACTTTAGGGTGAATGATTTCAATGAGTTTATTGACCAACTCATGGTTAACTCTCATGAATTCACAAAAAGAGTTCGCCATTTGCTCCCCAATACCATCCAGTGCAACGAGTTGTTCGTAATTGACGTTAACAACATCTAACCCAAACTCTAAGCAGATTTGTTTAGAAGCCACTTCACCGATGTGTTCAATGCCCAAAGCATTGATGATACGATGAAGTTCACTTCCTTTGGTATTGTCAATGGCATTTAAAAGGTTATTGATTTTTTTCTCTTTAAACCCTTCAAGGTTTTTGAGTTTTTCATAGCTCAATGAATATAAATCCAATATATCAAAAATGATTTTTTCATTGACCAACAACTCTACAATTTTATTTCCCAAACCATCAATATTCATGCAGTTTTTAGAGGCAAAATAGATAATAGAGTTCACCACTCTGGCCTCACAATCAAGGTTTTGACACTTAATAAGAGTTCCTTCATCCAAAAGTTCACTTTGGCATTTAGGGCAAGAAGTAGGACGTTGTACCTCTATTTGTGTTCCATCTCGTCGGTCGGTAAAGACCTTAGTGATTTTAGGGATAATATCTCCACTTTTAATGATAATCACTTCGTCATTCAGTCGTAAATCTAAACGTGCAATCTCATCAAAGTTATGAAGCGTGGCTCTTTCAACCGTGGAGCCATCAATATGCGTGGGTTCAACGACTGCAACAGGTGTAATAACACCCGTTCGTCCTACTTGCAGAATAATATCTTTTACTCTGGTACTTTTCTCCACCGCTGGAAATTTATAGGCGCATGACCATTTAGGATACTTCACTGTAAAACCCAGTTCATCTTGGGTCTCTAAGTCATTGATTTTTATCACCATTCCATCAAGCATCATCGGAATGACATCTCGTGAATCGATGATTTGATGATAGAGTTCCTCTATCTCTTGTACATTGTGGCAAACGCGTTGTAATGGGGGTTTTACAAAGCCTAAAGAGTAGATATATTCCATACTTTGAGAATTGGTTTTAAACTCCAATGAGTTTTGTCCTATACCCCATACATTAAAAAAGAGTTTTCTCTGAGCCGTGATACTTGGGTCCAGTTGACGCAGACTTCCAGAAGCTGCATTTCTTGGATTGGCAAAAAGTTGCTCTCCATTTTTCAAGCGTTGAGCATTGATTTTTTCAAAATCGCTTTTACGAATGACCACTTCTCCACGAATTTCAATGAGGGATTGCTCCTTGATTTGTAAAGGGACAGAGTGCATGGTTTTAACGTTATTCGTAACATCTTCTCCTACACTTCCATCTCCTCGTGTAATGGCCTGTTTTAGTACCCCATGTTCATAGATAAGATTCATACTCGCCCCATCAAATTTTGGTTCACAGTAATACTCTAAGTTCTCATTGACTTTTTTGGCTCGATTGATCCAATCAATAAGCTCTTGGGTATTAAAAATATCCTCTTGTGACCACATACGTGAAAGATGATTGGCTTTTTGAAATCCTTCCAAAACGAAACCTCCCACACGTTTAGTTGGTGAATTAGGATGAGCATCTTGTGGATTGTTTTGTTCATACGCCAATACTTCACGATTGAGTTTATCGTACTCCTCATCAGTAGCAATTGGATTATCTTGCACATAGTAGGCATGTGCCCATAAAATAAGCTTTTCTACTTTTTGATCATATTCAAGTTTTGTCATGATTTCTCTTACGGTGGTTTTTACTTGAAATAGTATAATAATTCTACTTAGTCTTTTTTAATGCCCTTAAGTAATTATTAGTATTATTTATGATACATTTTCGTTACTTTTTTGATTAAGGACGATAAATGGGAATGGCGAAACAAGGTTTTTCAATTGCTCAAAAGATGAAGATTTTTGGTGCAGTTGTTTTTACTGTAGTCTTATGTGTAGGTATAATGAAGTACTATTTGGCTTCAGATGCAGATAAAAATTTTGACATTTACTCAAAAAAAGCCGTTGAAGGAAAATTTTTAGTTTTAGAAATTACCAATGAAATCAATGCAATCAGTCGCTCTATTCAGAGTATTTTTTTAGGTGATATTGTTGATGAAAATATTAAACACATTGAGGCAAGTAAAAGCAGAGTTGTCGAAGGATTTTCACAACTTTTATTAAGTGTTAAAAACACGCCCAATGAAGATAAGAAAATAAAAGCAGTACAAACGTCTAAAGAGAAAACACTGGCGTATATTGATTTTGGTTTACAAAGCGTTAAAAGTTTAGATCAAATGCAGTTAAACCAAGAATTACTCAATGAGGCTTATACCAATTACCGTATTAAGGCACTGCTTTTGGAAAAAAACAGTCAAGAAGCCTTTAAAAAGATCATACAAATGAAAGAGAAGGGTTTAATAAAACGAACGCAGATGTACCATAATCAAATGGATAACTTGATTTACTTTATCTTTTTAGAATCGCTTCTTGTACTGATTTTAATTATGGGATACTTAACAGTGTTAACAAAAAATATCTCACTCTCTTTAGAGAGATTTAAATTGGGTTTGATCTCCTTTTTTGAATTTTTGGATAAAAAGAGTCAACATATTGATCCAATCATTATTAAATCAAAAGACGAATTTGGTCAAATGGCTGATATGCTCAATGCAAATGTCAAAAAAATTGAAACCAATCTTTTAGAAGAACAAAAACTTATTGATGAAGCTTCAATTATTATTGGTCGCGTGAAACATGGTTGGTACAGCCAGACTATTGAAACACCTACGACCAATGAAACACTCAATACACTTAAGCAAGGTATTAATGAAATGATTGGTGCCACAAAACAACATTTTGTGACCATCAATGAAACATTAGAAGAGTATGCAAATTATAACTATAGACGAAAAGTAGTTGTAAAAGGGATTGAAAAAGGAGGAGTATTTGAGCTTTTAATCAGTGACATTAATAAGTTAAGAGATGCCATCAATACGATGCTTTTTGAAAGCAGACAAAATGGTCTTTCATTAGATCACTCAGCCACTACTCTTTTAAGCAATGTAAAAACCTTGAATCAATCTTCCAATGAAACGGCTGCACGACTTGAAGAGACAGCAGCTGCGCTTGAAGAGGTGACAAGCAATATTGTCTCTTCAACAGAGAACATTACACAGATGTCAAATATTGCCAACAGCGTAACTCAATCCGCCAATAAAGGGGAAGAGTTGGCAACAAAAACCGCAAGTTCAATGGATGAAATCAATGAAAAGGTCACCGCAATCAATGAAGCGATTAATGTGATTGATCAAATCGCCTTTCAAACCAATATCCTCTCTCTTAATGCCGCCGTTGAAGCAGCCACTGCAGGTGAAGCAGGAAAAGGGTTTGCTGTTGTTGCACAAGAGGTTCGAAACCTTGCAAGCAGAAGTGCGGAAGCTGCTAAAGAGATTAAAAGTTTGGTTGAAGATGCCAATATAAAAGCCAATGAAGGTAAAATGGTCTCAGATGAGATGATTAAAGGTTATGTGCATTTGAATAATGACATCAACCAAACCATCAGCTTGATTTCGGATATAGCCGTATCTTCTAAAGAGCAAAAAACGGGTGTACAACAAATTAATGATGCCATTAACAACTTGGATAAACAAACTCAAGAGAATGCTGCAGTGGCCAGAGTTGCAAATGATATAGCACAAAAAACTCTGCATATCGCCAAAGATATTTTAAGTAACACCGACTCAAAAGAGTTTGAAGGAAAATCTGAACACATACAAGACGTTACAAAAGAGCACAAAAAAGAATCTAAAATAAATGAAGAAAAAACAAACACTGAAAATATCAAACAAGATGATAATCCTGATGAATGGGAAAATTTTTAATCTTTGTATAAAAGTTTTAAACTTTTATACGGGGATAGTTTGGTTATAATACTTTTTTGGGAGAGTATATGAGCTATTTTGATATTTTTATTTTTGGTTGGAACTTAAACGCATTTATGTTTGTGGTCAATATGCTTTTAGCAATTCGAGTTATTCGTTCAAAAGATCCAGAAGAGTTGGAAGAAGAGAATGAACAACTCCAACGTTTAAAAGAGGAGTTTGACTCTTACTATCCTAATCGACGATATGAAACCTTAGCAACCTACCTGATTCCTTTTACAGCATTTTTTAGAATGAGTTTTCGTATTTTAGAGATGCTCTCTTTCTTTTCAAGAAACAGTGGCACAACGATGTATGACTTTATGGTCTACAAATACGTCTCAGAAATCAATCGAGCAAAAGAACAAGACTAATCTTTAGGGTTATAAAGTGTTAATTCATACAACCATTCAAAAAGCTCTAAACTTGCTTCATAAAACTCAAAATGTTTATCAATGGCTTTTTCACTGAAAAACGTTTTATTGGGCTTATAACTCATTTGTGTATACAAAGCATTAAACTTACTTAAATAAGCATAAGGTTGTTCTTCATTAAATCCTTGTGGAAATCGTTTATAGTGTGGTTCATTTATTTTAATCCCAGCTTTTTCATACTTCTGTAAAATATCATGCAGTGCTTTGGCATGTTTTTCATTTTGTATATATGAGCGATACTTTTTAAGTAAAGGTGGCTTAAAGGTACGAATCCCAGTTGCAAGAAAGACTTCACTTGAAGTGTAGTGCATATAAAAGCTGGCACTTTGCATTCGATGGCTTGCTCCTTGCCAGAAAAGTATTCCAATCTTAGTCTTAATGGGAGTTTTATCATGAGAGAAACGAGTATCACGGTAGATGCGAAAGAGTGATCCTGATACTTTGGGCAACGCTTTAATAAAAGGAGCTAAAGCAATCAGGTGCTCCCCCATCTCTTCTACATAGGCTTTATTGGGTTTGAGTATCAGCTCTTCCCAACGATGACGGTTGTTTTCAAACCAGACTTTATTGTTGTTTTGTTTTATCTCATCTAAGAACGCTAACGCTTGTGGGTTAAAACCAACAAAAGACACTACGCAACCTCCTTTACAATGTCCAATATTATTTTATAAAGATTTTCTACGGATTGAAGCTCTACTTTTTCTGCTTTTGAGTGAGGGTTAAAGATGTTTGGACCTATAGAAGCTACTTTAATGTTAGGAAACTTATCTTTAAATAGTGCGCACTCTAAACCTGCATGAATGGCTTCAAGTGAGGCTTCAGGAGAGTGTTTTTTATAGATTTCCAAAACTTTATTGGTAAAGTCATTGATATCTGGTTTCCAGGCTGGGTATTTTCCGCTGGTTCGTGTTGTAAAGCCAAATGACTCCAACATACATACTGTTTCATCTTTAATACGTTTAAGCTCATCATTATCCATAGAACGCGCACTCAGTTCAAGCGAGAGTTCATCAATCCCTGTATGCACTTTAGCTAAATTAATAGAAGTAAGCACCACATTTAACTCTTTATCAAATCCTCGTACACCGTGTGCAAAAGAGTAGATAAAATTAATAACGGCATCATCATAAACACTGAAGTGTTCACTTGGATCTTTGACTTTGTTGATGGTTATATTTTCATGTGTGGCTTGTGGAGCAGTATTACTTGCAATGATGGCTTTAACATTCGCTGGAATTGAGTTTATTCGCTCACCTCCATTGATATCTAAAAGCTTTGCGTTACACTCTTTAATCGCTTTTGCCATAAGTTTAATGGCATTAGGGATTTCTTGGTGTATATTGACTCCACTGTGACCTCCAGGAAGGTTGGTCAGTTCAATTTCGTATAAATCAAGGTTTTCAGTGTTGGCAACAATGCTTTTATTTGAAGTTGATGCAAAAATATCCACACCCCCTGCACAGCCGATACAAATCTCACCTTCGCTCTCACTGTCAATATTAAGCATCTGTGTGGCTTGCAGTTCAAACTCAATGCCATTGGCTCCAATAAGCCCAATCTCTTCATCACTCGTAAATAAAAACTCGCAATCATACCCTAACTGCATGAGTCGAAGCATATATGAACACCCCATACCATTGTCTGCACCTAAAGTTGAGTCTTTGGCTTTATAAAAACCATCTTCTTCAATGATTTGTGGTACACATCCATCGCTTAAACAGACAATGTCATAGTGGTTTTGAATACACAGTTTGGCTTGGGAGTTAGCTTTTTTACATAAGATATTATTGACACTATCAACCATACACTCATATCCATGTTCATTGGCAAATGATTTTATAAACTCTATAAAGGGTTGATACTCTTTTGAACATCGTGGAATAGCTGTGATTGTTTTAAATAGGTTCAGTACTTCTTGCATATAAATCCTTCAAATTTAATGGTTGATTATATCTAAAATAGTTTTATTTCAAAAATATTTTTACTGTTTTCTTTTACATTATCTTTATAAAATAAATGGTAAAAATACACATATCTATTTATTAGTGTTACAAAAAGTAGCATATTGGTTTAAAATATGGTATAATTTTTCAACTATAAGGAGGCAAGATGCGACAAGATAAAGTATTAATTAAAATTGGTGATTATTTAAATATTAATGAACTTGAGAGCTATAATAAAAGTCGACTAGAAATTTCTAAAAATGATTTAGAAAAATTATTAGGAAAAATATTAACTGTTAATGAGTGCAATTTACAGATTGAACAATTAGAAACAAATAACTACATTAAAAACTTTGATAGTTATTTTAGTGATCCAAATTTATTTTATTTGACTGAAGATGCTTTTGATAGATACAAAAGTATAAAAATGCAGAGAGGGTATTATTTAGTACTTTTTATTGAGCTTTTAAGAGAACTCTTACCTTTATTGATAAGCTAAAAGCTTTTCGCTCTACTTTCTTTCTCCGTAAAGAAAGTTAGCTTGTGCTTGCACTCTCTTTGAGAAAGAACCTCCTCAACGGCTTCAGAGTTTGCTAAAGCAAATACCTTCAAATCAAAAAATATTTTATTCGTCTGCGGAACTCGTCAAATAAAGTGCGTTGAGCACTTTTTTCTCCTCAAACAGTCCTCGACTTTTCCCATAAAATATTTTCCACATTTGCGCTCTTACAGGGATTGAGTTTTTTCTTCCATACGTTACTCTATGAAGTCATCTAAGTTTACTATTGACAAAAATGTTTGGGCGATAGCTACTTGGGCAGTTAAGAAAAAGAAGCTTAGTTACCCGTATGTTTATTTGGTTTGGAAATTTGTTGTGGTATGTCAATGCCTAAAAACAGCGCTTTTGCGCTACTTATTCTCGCGTTGAGAAAAGTAGCAAAGCGTGACCTCCGAACGGAGGCACAAGAGAGATTCCAAAGCAAGGCTTTGGCATGTGTTATGAATAATAATTATATAAAAAGTTCTTCAAAAGAAGTTTATATACTTACTTCTCTTGACCCGCTAAATACTCATGTGCCATATATGAACTTCTAGCATAAGGCGTACTGTGTACAAACTCAAATCCCATGTCTAAAGCAGTTCTTTTATATAAAGCAAACTGTTCAGGGGTTACAAACTCTTTTACTTTCTCATAATCGCCTGATGGTGCTAAATATTGCCCTATACTTAAGAACTTACAGCCTACATCTAAAAGGTCTTGAAAGACTTGAACCATCTCTTCTTGTGTTTCACCAAGTCCTACCATTAAAGCACTTTTGGTTTTGATTTTATCTCCACCTAGTTCTTTGAGTCGTTTAAGCACTTGCAGTGAACGCTCATACGAAGCATTTTTTCGTATTTTATACAGACTTGGTACGGTTTCGATGTTGTGCCCAATAATGACTGCCCCTGAATCCACCACGCGTTGAAGTGACTCCTCTTTGGCTTTAAAATCAGGGATTAAAATCTCCACTTGCGTATCAGGTGATTCTTTTAAAATCGCTTGTGTTACACGGTAAAACTGTTCTGCTCCACCATCTTTTAAATCATCTCGTGCTGGACTTGTGATAACTACAAATTTTAGTCCTAAATGTTTGACTGAAGTCGTTACCTTCTCTATTTCACTTAAATCAACTTCCGTAGGAAGTCCTGTATGCACATTACAGTACGTGCAACGTCTGGTACAGATGTTTCCTAAGATTAAAAATGTGGCATTTTTATTGGCAAAACACTCACTGATATTAGGGCATTTTGCTTCTTGACAAATCGTATGCAAACCACCCACATCTTTTAAAAGTGTTTCCATCTCTATTTGTGCTGCTGGCGTGATTCGTTTACGTAACCATTCTGGCTTTTTAAAATTAACTTTTTTAGTTGTCGTCATTGTCATATCAGTCCTTTAAAATATCATTTAAATATTGTTCTTCTTCGTCGTTAAGCTCATCATCAATAAGCTCACACTCAAATGTTTTTTCAAAAGCATCTTTCAGTTTGTCTATACAGGTTTCAAAATCAATATTTACATCAATATCTTGTAAAGAGTGTCCAATTTTTTGATCTACTTTTGATGTAAACAGTGGCACTGAACCGTGTTGAAAAATCATATTTTTTGTACGCTTTTGTGCATTTCCACCTATTTTAACACCATTTATTATTATATCATAAGCCTCAAATCCTACTTGACAAAACTCACTTTTACTCAAATTGATTCCCTCTAAGTCTTTTGCATAGTGTGCATTCAAACCAAGCGATGCATAAAAAGTCAAAAGAAAAGAACAAATTTGCTCGTAGCTCTCTTTAACACTTAAATTTTTAAATTCTTCACTGGGTAAGACCAAGCTGTATGAGACGTCATGTCCATGAAATAAAACACCTCCACCGGTCATACGTTTGGCGCTATTGTTTTTGAATTCTTCAAATTTTGTGTTATAATCATCTAATATTTGCGATACACCGATCGTAAATGATGGTTGCCAAGTATAGAGTCGAAAAATAGGTAGATGATCTTTTTTATAAGTCAGAGCCAATGCTTTATCAACTGCCATATTTTGTGCAGCATCCAACGCTTCTGTTCTTATAAATCGTAACTTCATCCCTTTTTTCATGACTTCTCTTTGTTTTGTTATATACAATTATAATTTAATATTAAAATCAGGTTTGATTTTTATGGTCAATTATAACGATTATTGAAAGATAATCCTAATATTGTAAAGAGTAGTTTATTTCTTTAAGAAAAGATTTATATATATGAACAATATGTGAAAAAAGGTACATAAAACGTACATTTTTTGTGATAATTGAACTTAATTATCATAATTAGGATATATAAAAATACTATTTCTTAAATGAAATTTAATTTTTTTATATAAATTTTTCAATTTTATTATGTGAGATAAGTTCAATTTATCTGAAAAATTGAATTTCCTTATGGTAAATTGTTAGTCTAAAACAGTAACAGTGGAATAAGTTTATTAGAGTATTATTTTAATTCAACAAGTTAAAACTAATTTAAGTATTAACCAAAATTACAATGAAAGGGAACATAGATGTCTATTTTGAATTTAGAAGATGTTGATCCATCTGAAACGCAAGAATGGATAGAGGCATTAGAAGCACTCATCGAAGAGGAGGGGAGTGAACGAGCTCACTACATTTTAGAAAAGCTCATCGATAAAGCCAGAAGAAGTGGTGCGTATTTACCTTACAGCGCTACAACTGCGTATGTAAACACAATCCCAGTTGATCAAGAACCTGCTATGCCAGGCAACAGAGATTTAGAGAGAAAAATCCGATCAATTGTAAGATGGAATGCACAAATTATGGTGCAAAGAGCATCAAAAAAAGGTTTAGAACTTGGAGGACATATCTCGTCATTCCAATCATCTGCAACACTTTATGATGTATGTTTTAATCACTTTTTTAAAGCACCAAATGATAACGATGGAGGAGATTTAGTATTCTTCCAAGGACATATTGCTCCAGGTATTTATGCCAGAAGTTTCGTTGAAGGACGAATTTCTGAAGAGCAAATGGATAACTTCAGACAAGAGACGCATGGAAAAGGTCTCTCTTCGTACCCACACCCAAAACTCATGCCTGATTATTGGCAATTCCCAACAGTATCGATGGGACTTGGACCAATTCAAGCAATCTATCAAGCGCGTTTTTTAAAATACCTAACTGATAGAGGCATTAAAGATTGCAGTAATCAAAAAGTATACTGTTTCATGGGTGATGGTGAGTGTGACGAACCTGAATCTTTAGGTGCAATTGGACTTGCAGGACGAGAAGGTTTGGATAACTTAGTATTTGTTATTAACTGTAACTTACAACGTCTTGATGGACCTGTACGAGGTAATGGAAAAATTATCCAAGAATTAGAAGGACAGTTCAGAGGTGCAGGTTGGGAAGTAACCAAAGTAATCTGGGGACGACAATGGGATCCATTATTAGAAAAAGATAAAGACGGAAAACTTCTTCAACTTATGGAAGAGACTGTGGATGGTGAATACCAAAACTTTAAACAAAAAGGTGGAGCGTATACACGAGAGCACTTCTTTAATAAACACCCAGAAACAGCTAAAATGGTTGAAAACATGAGCGATGATGATATCTGGAAACTCAACCGTGGTGGTCACGACCCAGTAAAAGTCTATGCCGCATTTAAAAAAGCGCAAGAGACAAAAGATAAACCAACAGTAATTTTAGCTAAAACTGTAAAAGGTTACGGTATGGGTGAAGCAGCTGAGGGTAAAAATATTGCTCACGGTGTTAAGAAAGTTGATATGGCTTCATTAAGACAATTCAGAGACAGATTTAATATTCCAATTTCTGATGAAGAGATAGAAAAATTCTCGTACTTCAGACCAGCGGAAGATTCACCTGAAATGCAATACATGAAAGACAGACGAACAGCACTTGGTGGAGCAGTACCACAAAGACGAGAGAAGTTTACAGAGAAACTTGAATTACCTGCTTTAAGTGCATTTGATGCAGTATTAAAAGGTTCGGGTGATCGAGAAATTTCTACAACAATGGCTTTTGTAAGAGTTATTAATGTATTAATTAAAGATAAGAAAATTGGTAAAAGAATTGTTCCAATCGTTCCTGATGAAGCACGAACATTTGGTATGGAAGGGATGTTCAGACAAGTAGGTATCTACTCATCTGAAGGTCAAAAATATATCCCACAAGATAAAGACCAAGTGGCTTACTATAAAGAGGATAAAAAAGGACAAGTACTTCAAGAAGGTATTAATGAGTTAGGTGCAATGGGTTCTTGGACAGCTGCAGCTACTTCTTATTCTGTTAATAACTGCCCTATGATTCCATTTTATGTATTCTACTCAATGTTTGGATTCCAAAGAACAGGTGATATGTGTTGGGCAGCAGGTGACCAAAAAGCAAGAGGTTTCTTAGTTGGTGGTACATCTGGACGAACAACACTGAATGGTGAAGGATTACAACACGAAGATGGACACTCCCACATCATTGCAAACACAATTCCAAACTGTGTAACGTATGATCCAACATTTGGTTATGAGGTTGCGGTTATTACACTGAACGGTATTGAAAGAATGTACGGTGAAGCGCAAGAGGATGTATTCTTCTATCTTACAACACTGAACGAAAACTACAAACAACCTGCAATGCCTGAAGGCGTAGAAGAGGGAATCATTAAAGGTATCTATAAATTTGATTCTAAAAAAGCGAAAAACAACTATAAAGTTAAACTTTTAGGTTCTGGTTCAATCTTCCAACAAGTGTTAGCAGCTGCTGATATCTTAGCTGAAGAGTACGGTATTGCTTCAGATATTTACTCTGTGACTTCATACAATGAGTTAACTCGACAAGCACAAGATGTAGAGAGAAATAACCTCTTAAGCATTGATGGAGATGAAGTGCCATATGTAGACCAAGTGTTAGGAAATGATGATGAAAATATTATTGTATCTGCAACAGACTACATGAAGTCATACTCTGAACAACTTGTACCGTTTGTAAAAGGTAGCTTCAAAGCACTTGGAACTGATGGATTTGGACGAAGTGATTCAAGAGCAAACTTAAGAAACTTCTTTGAAGTGGATACAAACTTTATTGTATTTACAACATTAGCACAACTTGCAAAAGCAGGTAAAGTAAAGAAATCTGTTGTAACTGAAGCAATTAAAAAATACAATATTGATACAACTAAAATCAACCCAGTAAAAGCGTAAGGAGTAAATGATGAGTACTATTGTAGATGTTTTTATTCCTGATTTAGGTGATGACAAAGACGTTGATTTAATTGATGTCATGGTCAGTGTGGGTGACACAGTAGAAGTTGAAGACGGTCTGATTACATTAGAGACTGAAAAAGCTTCTATGGATGTTCCAACAACTCATTCAGGTGTGGTTAAAGAGATTTTGGTTGAGACTGGAATGAAGGTCAATTCTGGTGATTTGATTGCCAAAATCGAAGTAGCTGATGATGCTTCATCGAAAGAGACTAAAGAAGAAGCTCCTATTGCTAAAGATACGCCGGCTCCTGCAGCTGCGGTAGCAACACCTAGCAGTTCATCAACTCCAGATTTAGCTGCAGCTAAAGCAGAGCTTGAAGCAGTATCAGCAGCGAATGCTGAAGTTTCATGCCAATTTGTAAATGAGCAAACCATTTGTTCAGTGGTAGAAGAGGTGCATGTTCCTGATTTAGGTGATGATAAAGATGTTGATTTAATTGATGTCATGGTCAGTGTTGGTGACGTGGTTGAAGCAGAAAACGGTTTGATTACATTAGAGACTGAAAAAGCCTCTATGGATGTTCCTGCACCATTTGCTGGAGAGGTCATCGAACTCTTTGTTGAAGCGGGAATGAAGGTTAACTCAGGAGATTTGATTGCAAAAATGGTTAAAACCGTAGTCATGGAAAACAAAGTTCCAACGCCTACTGCTCAACCAGTTGAAACAAAAAAAGAGGAACCTTCAAAAGCACCTGCCACACTGCAAGCTGCTGTTGCAACTTCGGTAGATTCAGGTGAATCTAGTGTATTAAGTAAAAAAGCAAGTAAAGTATATGCTTCTCCATCAGTTCGAAAACTGGCACGTGAGTTTGGTGTGGATTTAGGATTTGTAAAAGGTACAGGACGAAAAAATAGAATCTTAAAAGATGATATTAAAGCGTATGTAAAAGAGCAACTCAATAAACCTGCAACTGCTGCTGGAGGAGCTGGTCTTGGATTTAACTTGCCAGAAGCCAAAGAGATTGACTTCAGCCAATTTGGAGATATTGAGTCTGTTGAGTTAAGCAGAATTCAAAAAATCTCTGGTCCAAGTTTGCACAGAAACTGGTTGGCAATGCCACACGTAACGCAGTTTGATGAAGCAGATATTACCGAAATGGAAGAGTTCAGAAAAGCTCAAAATGCTATCGCAGATGGATTTAAACTTTCACCATTGGTATTTGTGGTTAAAGCCGTTGCAAAAGCATTGGCAATTCACCCTAAATTTAACGCTTCATTAAGTACAGATGGTCAAACATTGATTATGAAAAAGTACTTCCATATTGGTGTTGCCGTGGATACTCCAAACGGATTGGTGGTTCCAGTTATTCGTGATGCAGATAAAAAAGGGTTTAAAGATATTGCTTTAGAGTTAGCAGAACTTTCACAAAAAGCACGAGACGGTAAGTTGAAATCTTCTGATATGCAAGGAGCTTGTTTCACAATCTCTAGCTTAGGTGGAATTGGTGGAACATACTTTACACCAATCATTAATGCACCTGAAGTTGCCATTCTGGGTCTTTCTAAATCAGAAATGAAACCAAAATGGAACGGTGAAACATTTGAACCAAGATTATCTTTACCGCTGTCTCTGTCGTATGACCACAAAGTAATTGATGGTGCAGATGGTGCACGATTTACTACGACACTGTCGAAACTGTTAAGCGACATTCGATTATTAAATCTTTAAGGAGCAGGAATGAGTACATTAGTAGATATTGTTATTCCTGATTTAGGAGATGACAAAGACGTTGACCTGATTGATATTATGGTGAACGTTGGTGATACAATAGAAGTTGAAGACGGCTTAGTAACTTTAGAGACTGAAAAAGCTTCAATGGATGTACCTTCTACTCACGCAGGAATCGTTAAAGAGATTCTTGTAGAAGTAGGAGCAAAAGTAAACTCTGGTGATTTAATTGTCAAAGTTGAAGTACAAGATGCAGTAAGTGAAGCGCCAAAAGAAGCCGTAGCTGCTTCTGCAGAAGCACCCAAAGCTTCAGCTTCATCTGAAAAAGTAGAAGTGAATGAGAGTGCGAAAGAGGTTAAAGGACAAGTGCTTGTCATTGGTGCAGGTCCGGGTGGATACTCTGCAGCATTTCGATGTGCAGATTTAGGTTTAGATACGATTTTAGTTGAACGACACCCAACTTTAGGTGGGGTTTGTCTCAATGTAGGTTGTATTCCTTCAAAAGCACTGTTGCACGTTGCAAAAGTCATTGAAGAAGCAGAACACATTGAACACGCTGGAGTGAAGTTTGGTAAACCAGAAGTGGATATCAAAGGTGTAGCAGCCTATAAAAGTGGCGTAGTTAAAAAACTCACCGATGGACTAAAAGCCATGGCTAAAATGAGAAAAGTAACCGTCATTCAAGGAAATGCACAATTCATTGATGAGCACTCTGTGATTGTAAATCATACGGATAAAGAGGGGGAACAAACTAAAATTACATTTGACTCTTGTATTATTGCAGCAGGGTCTCAAAGTTCTAAAATGTCGTTTATTCCACATGATGACCCAAGAATTTGGGATTCAACCAATGCATTGGAAGTAAAAGAAGTTCCAAAACGACTGCTTGTAATGGGTGGAGGTATCATTGGGCTTGAAATGGGTACAGTATATCAAAAGCTTGGAAGTCAAGTAGATGTTGTTGTTCGTGGCCCTCAGGTAATGACAGGTACCGATAAAGACATCGTTAAAGTCTATACCAAAGCAAACGAAGAACGATTCAATTTTATGTTTAAAACGCAAACTCAAGCAATTATCCCAAAAGAAGAGGGTATCTATATTGAGTTCAAAGGGGATAATGCTCCTGCTGAACCTCAAATGTATGATGCTGTACTTGTTGCAATGGGGCGAACACCAAATGGGTTA
The DNA here is from genome assembly GCF_004116335.1 of Candidatus Marinarcus aquaticus. Classification (NCBI taxonomy): domain Bacteria; kingdom Pseudomonadati; phylum Campylobacterota; class Epsilonproteobacteria; order Campylobacterales; family Arcobacteraceae; genus Candidatus Marinarcus; species Candidatus Marinarcus aquaticus. The sequence goes on along the minus strand of NZ_PDKN01000002.1, from coordinate 381,884 downwards.
AAAATTGGTTTAGAAAACACAGGTGTTGAAGTGGATGATTATGGATTTATCAGTGTAGATAAGCAAATGAGAACAAAAGTTTCTCACATCTATGCCATTGGTGATATCATTGGTGGACCAATGTTGGCACACAAAGCAGTACATGAAGGACATGTAGCAGCTGAAGTAATTGCTGGACATAAAGTCTTCTTTGAACCAAAACAAATTCCAGGAATTGCATATACGTTCCCAGAAATTGCAACAGCAGGTATGAGTGAAATTGAAGCTAAAGAAGCAGGTATTAACTATGAAGTTGCTTCTTTTCCTTGGAGTGCATCTGGTCGAGCCTTGGCTGCAGATGTTGCTGGTGCAGGGTTAACAAAGCTTATTTTCGATAAAGACACACATCAACTTATTGGTGGGGCAATTGTTGGAGATAATGCAGGTGAGCTTCTTGGAGAGATTTCATTGGCATTGGAAATGGATTGTGATGCAGAAGATATTGGTTTAACCATTCATGCTCACCCAACACTTCATGAGTCTGTTGGTATGGCTGCAGAAATCTTTGATGGAACCATCACTGATTTACCCAATGCAAAAGCAGTGAAAAAATAATATAAAATCTAAAAGCAAGAGTTATACTCTTGCTTTTATTGTTTTAAATCAAAAAAAATCTTTTTAGGCGCAGTATAATAAGTTCATACAAGGAGTTGTTATGAATGAATCTGCAAGTTTAAAAGACAATTACAAATTTACACAAAAAGAAGCGGACATACTGCGTGCGTTACAACCACGTATGCAAGAACTTTCATCCGAATTTATAGACGAGTTTTACAACTACATTTGGGGTTTTGGAAAAACAGCTCAATTTTTAAAAAACAGCACCATCATTGCACATCATCAAGAAAAACTCAAAGAGTGGTTTATAAACCTTTTTTGTGGAAAATATGACATGCAATACTTCGCTTCTTTGTATAAAATTGGTGAAACACATGTTCGTATTGGGTTACCCACTCACTATGTAAACTCCGCATTTACTTTTGTTCGAACTTTTGTATTAAAAAACATTGAAGATAATTTTACAACTAAAACAGAACATCTTAATCAAATTAAAGCCGTAGAAAAAATCATTGATATGAATTTGGATGTTTTAACCAGCTCTTACAGAGAGGAGGAGCTGAGTAAGTTCTTATCTTTATCTTCTCTGGAAAAAATGATTCTATCTGGATTAAAAAAATTTAACTCTTATATCAATTTCTTTTTAGCAATGGCGTTGGTCATGGTTGCCTTTTTTGCCATTGGATTATTCATCTATGATATATATTTGCTTTTTTATTCCGATGTAGGTATTGAAAAAGGAATATTGACCGTATTAGGAAGTTTATTGGTTCTTTGGGCTGCAATTGAGCTTATTCATGAAGAGATAAAGCATTTAGGAGGAAAAGGGTTTGCTATTGGAGCATTTTTAATGTTGGCCATGGCCGCTTTGATACGTAAAGTATTGATTTACTCTTTATCTTCTGAGAAAACAAGTGAACTATTGATTATCGGCATTGTCATTGTTGCATTAGGTGTTGCTTATCGATTGGTTGTCTCTAAAAGTAAAGAGAAAATTGTTTAAAATACAGAGTGTTTAACTCTGTATTTCAATTTTAGGTACCGCACAAATTTCATTTGGTTTACGGTCTCTTTTTCGATAGGCAACTGCAATCGTTATAAAGACTAACGTTGTCAATACATAAACCCATGTAGGAATTGGAAGAGGGTCTCCTGTTGCATATGAGTGCATTCCTGAAAGATAAAAATTTACTCCAAAATAGGTCATTAAAATGGTTGAAAAAGCCAACAATGATGCCACAGAGAAAGCAAATGCGGTATTGAATTGTTTAATAAATCGTAAGTGAAGCACTAAAACATATGTTACAATTGCAACATAAGCCCATGTCTCTTTTGGATCCCATCCCCAGTATCGTCCCCATGACTCATTCGCCCAAACTCCACCTAAAAAGTTACCAATAGTCAGAGCCGAAAGTCCAATAATCAATGATACTTCATTGATGGTCGTAATTTGTTTAATGGTGGTATCAATATGTGGTCGTTTTTCACTTCTGGCAATAAAAAGCAGTATGGACATAAAGCCTAAAATGGCTCCAAGACCTAAGAAACCATATGAACCTGTTAAAATGGATACGTGAATGGTCAGCCAATATGATTTAAGCACAGGCACCAAGTTGGTGATTTGTGGATCAATATGACTTAAATGTGCCGTAAACATAAACACACCGCCAATGATCACGGCCCCACTTAAAGCCAAAAGAGATTTTCTAAAGAAAATCACTCCAGCAAAAACAGCAGACCATGAGATATACAGCAATGATTCATACGTATCTGACCAAGGAGCGTGTCCACTAACATACCATCTTAATCCCATACCAAAAGTGTGTGCAACAAACAGCAGCGCTAAGAGTGTAAAGAAAAAGTACGTGATAGCACGGTGTTGTAAATTTTTATTAAACACTGAAGCGAATGCGATGATAAACAAAACAAACCCAGAAGCAACATAAGCAATGGTCAACTTAGGAAAAATGTCTATTTCATCAAAGAAAAGTTCATTGTCCAGTTGAGTAGGGCTAGGAATAACATCTTTCCCTACTTTCTTTTGATATTGTGAAATATGACCAATAAACTCATCTGCCATTTCCCAATTTTCAACAATCACATAGTTAATCAAACCTCGTACCATGGTTTCAACAGCGGTTTTATTCTCACCTTGAAACTCATTTATGGCTTCAAGAGGGTTATACCATTTGTTATTACCTTGTTCAAATTTTGGAAAAACTTTAAAAAGTGAACCACTGTAGACCAAATAGGCAATATTTAGACGCTCATCTACTTGAATTAAATCTTTTTCAAATGTTCCTCTTTGATTGGGGTTAACACGGTTGGCTTCATTGATTTCATTGATTAAAAGATATTGACCATCTTTAAATACATCAGAAAAAGCAATATATTTATCACTCTCATCAATGCCAATGAGTTTTTTGAGTTTAGGTGTTTTAATTTTAATCATTTTAATATGACGCCAATACTCCGGTCGTGTCAACATACCTAAAACAATTTGGTTATAATCCATTCCGAACAGCTCATTTTTTCCACTGAGTTTATTTAAAATCTGTTTATTTAATGAACCAGCTGGTTTCATTCGTCCTTGAGAGGTTTGAACTGCAAGTTTTGAGAACTTATGTGCAGTCTCCACTGAAGCTGTTTTATATGTTTTGATATACTCTTCTACGCTGCTATAATCTTTTGCATAGGCATTGATTGAACCAAATAGTAAAGCAACCAATAAAAAAGAGGCAAGATTTTGCTCTTTTAAATACTTTGTGAGCTTCCAAAAACGGCTCTTTTTATCAAATAAATTCCATACCAGTCCAAGAGTTAATAAGAAATAACCAAAGTAAGTTGGCCATTTCCCTGGGTCATTATTCACGGAAAGAATGGTTCCCATTTCGTCCATGTCGTATGAACTTTGAAAGAATAAAAAATGTCCTTCATTGAGTGTATTATTCATGAAAATCCGATAATCATACTCACTTCCATTCTCTTTTTTAACCGTTACTTCTGAAGCATATGACGAAGGAGACATGCTTCCTGGGTATCGCTCTAACTGAAAATCTCTGAGTTTAATAGAGAAAGGAAGCGTCAATGGTTTGGAACCGTATGAAATAGAGACAATCGTATCGCCATACGTTTTACTTCGTTCCATTCCTTTTTGACCTCGTAATCCAGGCAGCCTAAACTCTTGTGTTTCTCCTTTAAGTGTTGCATCAACAGTAAGAAGTCCCATTGAAGCTTTGTCTTTTTTTGCAAAAACATAATTTTTGTATTTGAGGTTTAATACATTTTCCTCAAACTCGACATTGTAATCAAAATCATTCCCCAATGCAGAGAATTCGATTTGAAACTCTTGATAATAAATTTTACCGTTATGATCAATAGTGACTTGTAAGTAAGGCTCCAGCGAAATCATCTCATTTTGAGATTGTCCTTCACGAATATGAATAATACCTTCGTACCCCACATATCGTGTAATAGCTGAACCAATTAAAATCACTACAAATGCAAAGTGAAGTAAAAACCTTGGAGGTTTCTTCCACATTTTCATTTTGTACATGATTCCACACATGTTTATAACAGTAAGCGTCAGTACCGTTTCATACCATAAATGGTTGTATACAAGTACTCGGGCGGTTGAAGTTCCAAAATCATTTTCAATAAAAGTTGCAACTGCGGCACCTGCACCTAGTAGCACAAGAAGACAGGCCATCGTCCAATATGAAAAGAGTATATCACTTAGTTTTTTCAATCGTTATCCTTCCAAATATATGTTTGAAGTATTTTAGTGTTTTATAGTGAAGTAATTGTGTAGATTATCCACTTTGAGTCCAAAAACCGACTCATCTTAAGTAACATTAGTATAGCCAATTTAAGTTTTAAAAAGTTTTATCTTTTGGTCAATAGTAAGAGGAATATACAAATTATTTGTTATAATTCGACCATGAAATTAGAAGATGTACAAAAATTAAAACAAGATTGTTTAGAGTGGAAAAACGTAAAGCCTTGGTATGACCAACTTAAGAAAAGTTTAGCCATAGAAAAACCCACCGCAGAAGTTAAACTTGAAGATTGGGTAAGCGTAGGAAAAAAAGAGGACTTAACGCAAGAGGAGTATGAAACTGTTTATGAAACAGCAAAAAAACTCATTCCTTGGAGAAAAGGGCCTTTTAAACTTTTTGATATAGAAATAGACAGTGAATGGCAAAGTAATATCAAGTATAATCTTATTCGACCACATTTTAATTTAAAAAATAAAGTGGTCGCTGATATTGGTTGTAATAACGGCTATTACATGTTCAGAATGCTTGAAGACAAGCCTAAAAGATTGATTGGTTTTGATCCAAGTCCTTTAACGATGTTACAGTTTGATTTTATCAATCATTTTGTAAAGTCTGATATTGTGTATGAGAAGTTGGGAGTTGAGCATTTAGAGCTTTATAACCATAAGTTTGATTTTATTTTTATGCTGGGTGTTTTGTATCACAGGCCAGACCCGGTAGGTACACTTAAATCATTAGCACGTAGTATGAACAAAGATGGAGAGGTTCTAATTGATACATTTATGATAGATGGAGAAGAGGAGGTTGCGTTAACCCCTAATGGCAGGTATTCTAAAATTCCGAATATCTACTTTATTCCAACAATTGCGGCACTTAAAAACTGGCTATCACGTGCAGGGTTTGAAAATATTGAAGTCTTAGCTGTTACAACAACCACGTCTGAAGAGCAGAGAAAAACACAATGGTCATTTGATCAAAGTTTGGAAGATTTTTTAGATCCTAAAGATCCCAGCAAAACAGTAGAAGGGTACCCAGCGCCTAAACGCGTCTATATCAAAGCAAAAAAAGCGTAGAGCAATTAAAAAAGCTCTACGGTGTTTTCTTGTTCAGGTTTATACGTTAAAAAACGACCTCGACCTAAGTTTTTGGCTTCATATAAAGAGATGTCTGCATTTTTAAGAATCTCATTTGAAGACTCAATGTCATGATCATATTGTGTGATACCTACACAAATTGTTTTTTTAAGTATATGTCCCTCTTTATTCACAATCACTTCACTTTGTGCAAAACTGTCAATGAGTTTTTGAGCCACATATTCAGCATCTTTTTGTTCAGTGATCCCGTATAAAACAATGAAAAACTCATCACTTTCTAAACGTACAACCAAATCAGACTCTCGAACATTTTCTTGTAGTACATTCGCTAAATTAATAATAACTTTATCCCCAATAGAGTAGTCAAATTCGTCAATTACTGCTTTATAGTGGTCAATACCGACCATTAAAAAAGCAACATTTTTTGACTCTCTTTTTGCCAACGGCAATACTTTTGATAGATGTTCGATTAAAAACTTTCGATTATACGCATTTGTAAGTGTATCTCTAAGCGAAAGATCTTTCACTAAAGCTTGATACGATACCGTGCTGATAAGAGGTGCAATCATATAAAACAGTGTGCTGATATACCGCTCTTTAGACATCAACTCCTTATGGTGTTTTTCATCATTGGACATAAGTGTAAATGAGATTGAGATATTGGAATTCATATCAACATCATACGTGCTTGAAAGAGCTTCATTATAAACAGCATCATCACCATTTTGATACGCTATCTCTTCTGTTTTATCCATTAATGCACGAATAGTTATTTTAAGATGTTTAACCTCATAGGTTATCTCTAGCCATTGTTGCAACTCTTTATAAATGGCTTGAACATTACTTAACCCTCTGAGTCGTTCATAAAATTTAAAATATGAATAGAAGTCGTTTTTCAGACAATTGTCTTCTAAGATTTTTTTAATACTGCTTCTAATTAAGTCACTCATTTAATTTCCTAAAAAAGATCGATGCTGCTTACTTGCTCTTGGTTAAATAACACAACTTGGTCACGTCCTTTATTTTTTGCTTCATAAAGTGCGATGTCTGCATTTTTACACACTGAATCAAATGAACGACTGTCATCAGGGAATACAGAGACACCAATACTGATTGTTTTACGCAATTTAGTCCCTGCATAAATATCAATCTCGTTTTGACTGACTTGGATTCGAATCTTATTTGCAACAGCCATTGCGCTTTGCACTGAATCGATGTTATTAAGAATAACCAAGAATTCTTCTCCACCAAATCGAACCACCAAGTCAGATTCACGTACATTTTCTAACAGTATACCAGCTAATTCTTTAAGAACAATATCACCAATATCATGTCCATATTCATCATTGACTGCTTTAAAATGGTCCATGTCCAACATAAGCACAGCCAATTTTTTATTGTCTCGCAGAAGCTGTGGAATTGATTTTTTAATATATTCATCCAAGAATTTACGGTTATAAAGTCCTGTAAGGCCGTCTCTAAAGGCAGAGTCTTTAAGTGCTTTAAGAAGAATTTTAACCTCAATAGAGGGTGCAGCTTCATTAATATAACTTTTAATAAAAGCAATGTTGTCTTTAAGATATTGCAGTTCATCTTTTGTTTCAACCACAAAATTAATCACAATCGTTGTGTTTTTATTGATATTCACACTTGTACAATAGTAGTAGTAATTCTCTTCAGTGAAACATGGACAGGAGTTATGAAAATCAACTGAAATAACGTCGTTGCTGGTTCGAGCACTTCGACAAAGTGAAGGATTATTCATATGAGAAGGACAGCAGAAATTAAGGTCTCCCACTTGTTTCACAATTTCTCGTCTCTCTTCTTTGAGATTGGTTTGATAAATGGTAAAATCTTTTTGTTTAAATTGTTTTTGTAACACTTGTGCCAATCGGCTAAAAATTTCCTCTTTTGTTTGGTCTTGTTCAATCTCTTTTTTAAATTGATAGAGATTAGAGAGGTTTGTTATGATGATTTTAGATTCATCCAGTGGAGTTTGATTCTCTTTATAAGTGGTTTGTCCAATAAAATATTTTAGTTTTTTATCAATATCCGTAAATGTGGCTTTATAGCTGTCAAGCAGTCGATTAAAGTTAGAAGTAAAATCTTTCATATCTTTTGGCAAATTGTTGTTCTCTTCAACTTGCACAAATTTACCATTAACCGCCTCTTTAATACTTGCACCCCATTTTTCAAAGAGCTTTAAGTAAGGCTTTAAAATATTTGAAGTAATAAAAATAATGGTTAAAATGCTCGCAACAGTGATTACTAAAATCATGTAAATAGAGTTAATACCAACTTGTTTAAGATCGTTTACATCCAATTCAATTGAAACAGCGCCTAAAGTTTCACCATACTTTACATTGTGACAAGTTAAACAATTGACATTTCCATCTGAGTTTGCCAAATAAGGTATCGTGACACGCATGATGGTTTCATTGGTAGAAAAATTTTCGTAGAGTTGATAATCCATTTTACCTGTTTTAATCACTTTTTGATCAATGGTATCTCTGAGTTTTTCGTTATCTCTTCCAGGTCCAAACTGCTCAGTAACGGAGTTTGCTCGTACAAACCAAAGTTTTTTAACATTGGACATGTTTGAAATGGAGTTAATAAAAGTGTCTCTTTGGTCCATGTTTCCATTGATCATGTGAGAGGTTAAACCGTTTTTAACCACTTCTGAAATGGATTTTGCAGTATTAATGGATGTTTTAATACCCGATTGTCTTAAATTGTACGCAATGAGTGCAGTAATAATCAGCGCTAAGATTATTACCATTGTAGAGAATTGTACAATTATTCTTTTTTTCATCTATATACTTCCTGCCTCTATACTTCACCGATTTTACTATAACGAACCTTAATTGTTACAAATAATTTTTCCAGTTATTTAAAGAGTTTCTTTCTCTTGATAAAAATGTGTCAAGCCCGTGACCAGGGTATATTTGAATATCTTTGTCCCATTTAAGTATTTTTTCAATACTTTCAATCATTTGCCTGGAATCAGAGTAAGGAAAATCGGCTCTTCCAATGGAACCAGAGAAGATAAAATCCCCACTAAATAGTCTATTTTCTATCTCAATTGCACTGCAACCTGGAGTGTGCCCAGGGAAGTGATGGAAGGTCACTTTGATACCCTCTATCATTAAGCTTTCATCTGGTTGAACCAAAATATCCGCTTGTGTTTTTGGAACATCAAAACCAAATGGGTTATTTTGTAGCATAAATGCATCATCTTTAGGACAATAAAGTTTCACATTTAATAGCTCTTTAAGTTCTTGATCACTCCAAATATGATCAAAATGACCATGTGTATTTAAAATTGCAATAGGATAATGTACATTCTCTTTGACCCAATTGGTTGCTCCCACACCTGGATCAATAATAATATCTTTTTCATCAATTGTGACAATATAACAATTTGTTTGGTAATCACCCATTGGGCGCACTTTAATATCCATTCTAAACCTTATTTTTGATAAAATTTTGTGATTATATCAATTATGAGGTAACAAGTGGATTATTTTAAAACATTAGAAACAATATTAAGAGAAAAAATGCCTACAAAAAAGTTTGAACTTTTTGAATCATTTTATCAAACATACAAAGAGAATAAAATAATAAAAGAAAAGAGTTTTACACCCATTACTTTAAATAAACCCTCATACGATGGTTTACTGAATGTGGTGTTGCCAAAAGAGGTAAAAACACGTAAATATTTTGATACCATAGAAGGGAAAGCAAGTCTTTTACACACCATCTGTCATATTGAGTATGGTGCAATAGATTTGGCCTTAGATGCTGCATATCGCTTCAATGGTTTACCTCAAATGTATTATGACGATTGGTTGGAAGTAGCAGAAGATGAAATCCGACATTTTAAAATGTGTGAAACTCTTTTAAAAGAGTTGGGTTATGTGTATGGAGATTTTGAGGTACACACCAATTTGTTTGAGGCCATGAAACGAACCCAAACACTGTTAAGCCGTATGGCGATTGTGCCGCGCTACTTAGAAGCCAATGGGTTAGACCAAAATCCTAAAATTATGGAAAAACTCAAATCCAATCCTGATGCTATGAATAAAAAAATATTAGAAGCATTAGAAGTGATACTTGAAGAGGAGATTTCGCATGTTCAAAAAGGGGACAAATGGTTTAAATATGCATGCGAACTTGAACAGTGTATCCCAGAAGAGACCTATTTGAAACTTTTAGAAGAGTATTATCCAGGAAGTACACAAAAAGTGTTGAATTTAAATTTCAAAGCGAGAAAGCAAGCTGGTTTCAGCTGCGATGAACTCAAACGTCTTTCAAATAAAAAAGAGTGTGTATAACTCTTTTTTATCTTTTAAAGAGGATGATTTTCCACGATAAAATCAATGTCTTTATCTCCGCGACCACTCAGACTGACTAAAATGGTTTGATCTTTTGGTAAAGTAGAAGCCAATTTCATCGCATAAGCCACCGCATGAGCAGATTCTAATGCTGGAATGATACCTTCTAATTGTGATAGCTTATAAAACGCATCAATGGCCTCTTTGTCATTGCATAATCCTACTTTTGTTCGACCAATACTGTTTAAATAAGCGTGTTCAGGTCCCACTGAAGGATAATCTATCCCACTTCCTATTGAATAAACAGGTGCCGGTTCACCCTTTTCATCCTTTAGCATAATTGAGTTAAACCCATGCATGATACCTTCGCTTCCATGCGTTAAACTTGCACTGTGTTGCCCAAGATTTTCACCAATGCCCATTGGTTCCACACCATAAAGGTTCACCTCTTTATCATCAATAAATCCAGCAAAAATTCCCATGGCATTGCTTCCACCACCCACACATGCAACCACATGATTGGGTAAGGCATCTTCATGTTCTAAAAACTGCTCTTTGGATTCAAATCCAATCACACTTTGAAAGTCTCGAACCATCATTGGAAATGGGTGCGGTCCCACCACAGAACCAATACAATATATTGAATTTTCAGTATCAGCCAAATAAGCTTCAAAAGCTGAATCAACTGCCTCTTTGAGTGTTTTAAGCCCATGCGTAGCAGGAACCACTTTCGCCCCTAAGATTTTCATACGTACAACGTTGGGGTGCTCTTTAGCGATATCAACTTCCCCCATATGAATTTCACACTCCAAACCAAAGTACGCTGCAGCTGTTGCTAAAGCAACACCATGTTGTCCTGCACCTGTTTCAGCAATGACTTTTTTCTTTCCAAGATATTTTGCTAAAATCACTTCCGCCATACAGTGGTTGAGTTTATGAGCTCCCGTGTGGTTTAAATCTTCTCGTTTTAAGTAGATTTTTGCCCCACCACAAGCTCGTGTTAAATTTTGTGCAAACGTAATAGGAGTAGGGCGTCCTTGATAATGCTTTCGCACATATTTAAGCTCTTCAATAAACTCAGGAGAGTTTTTTAACTCCTCATATGCTGCTTGAATTTCTTCAAAAGGTTTTTCCAGTTGTGGAGGGATAAAAGAACCACCAAATTGACCAAAAAAACCCTTTTCATCAGGCATTGTTTCTAAGTATGCTTTTGTCATATTAAACCTTTATGAAAACCATTTTTTAACTCTGTCAAACATTCCTTCAAAGACAGATTCGTGAGGTTTACTTTCAATTCCAAAACTCTCTTGAAGTTTTTCAAGTAACTCTTTTTGTTCAGCATTTAAATCAGTAGGGTATTTAATCGCAATTTGTACAATCAAATCACCTTTTCCATATCCTTGTACCGATTTAACACCTTCACCTCTGAATTTAAACTGCTCTTTATCTTTTGTACCTGCTGGAACTTTCAGTTCTAATTCCCCTTTTAATCCAGGAATTTTAATGGTATCGCCAAGAACAACTTGTGTAAAGAAAAGAGGTACTTCTAAATAGATGTCATCGTCATGTCGAACAAAGTGAGAGTCTTCTTTGACTCGAATTTGAATATATAAATCGCCTCGAGAACCATCTGGAGCGATATTTCCTTTATTGGATACTCGAATACGATTTCCTGTATTCACACCTTCAGGAATGTCAACTTTGAAGCTCTCTTTGACCTCTTTGTATCCTAAACCAGCACATTTATTACATTTTTCGGCCGCAGCTTCACCGCTACCTTGACAGTGTGGACACGTTTGAGCAAACGTCATAAAACCTTGTCGTGTATGAATTTGACCTTGTCCTTCACAATACATACATTTAGAGAGTTTACCGTCTTTAGCTCCACTTCCTTTACAAGATTCACATGCTGTTTTATAACTGTATTCTACCTCTTTATTGATACCAAATACGGCTTCATTGAAATCAATTTCAAGCTCGATACCAATATCCAAATTATAACTATATGTTTTTCGTTGTCGTCTTCGGTTACTGCCAAAGCCTCCACCAAATGCGCCACCAAACATCTCTTCAAATACAGAACTTAAGTCATCGAAACCACCAAAGCCTCCACCACTTTGCCCATGTCCTTCAAGACCTGCCTTACCATATCGGTCATAAATTTGTCTTTTTTGATCATCGCTTAAAACTTGATACGCTTCATTAACCGCTTTGAATTTCTCTTCGGCCTCTTTATCGTCTGGATTTTTATCAGGATGATATTTCATTGCCATTTTTCGGTAAGCTTTTTTAATGGTTCCTTTGTCACTGTTTTTACTTACTTCTAATAATTCATAGTAGTCTATTTCAGTCAATTCTATCACCTTTATGCATTTAATTTTTTGCGATTTTATCTAAAAAATCATAAAGATAAGATATAATCTGCGCATGAAACGTGGTTTAGAAAAATTTTACGACTTGGTCGATGCTTTTGAGAGTTTGCCTACTATTGGGCGTAAATCTGCACAACGCTTGGCTTACCATATTATTATGAATGACAACTATTGTGGCATAAAAATAGCGCACAGTATTGAAAATGCAATTGGGGCTATTAAACGTTGTAAAGATTGTGGTTCAATGAGTGAACATGAAATCTGTGAAATTTGTTTAGATGACAGACGCGAAAAAGAGATGTTGTGCATTGTACAAAGTGCCAAAGATATTTTTATCATTGAAGAGTCTAAACAGTACAATGGTTTGTATTTTGTCTTAAATGAGCTCGAAGAGATGGGATTACAAAAACTTTTGGATTTTATTGAGAAAAATGGAACAAAAGAGGTACTTTTTGCCATCACGCCATCATTATCCAATGATGCCTTTATTTTATATATTGAAGATAAACTGCAAAAATATGATATCGTTTTCTCTAAAATTGCGCAAGGTGTGCCCACCGGTGTGAGTTTAGATAATGTAGATATGTTATCACTGGCTAAAGCAATACAGAGTAAAGTAGGAGTATAACTCCTACTGTTTAGTCTAAAGTTCTATACAACTCAATGGCTGAATCAATCTCTTCACGACTCGCTTTTCTTCTGCACGAAAGATACCCTTGGCTTCCATCGCAACTTTCAAAAGGAAATACGGTTGCATAGACCCAATAATAACCACCTGATTTGGTGGCATTTTTAACATAACCTGTCCACACTTCACCTCTTTTAACTGTATCCCAGAGATCTTTAAAAGCAGCCTTAGGCATATCGGGGTGTCGTACAACGTTGTGTGGTTTACCAATGAGTTCATCTACTTCATATTCCGCAATATCACAAAATCCATCATTGGCAAAAGTAATGATCCCTTTTGCATTGGTTTCACTGACTAAAAAAGCATCATCTTTTAATATTGTCTCTTTTTCACTCATTGTAAGTCCTAGTTAAATTTCTTATTCGTTGCATCAGTAACCAAATTTTTAGCCATTGCATCCACTTCTTGTGCAATTTTAGTTACACTGTTTGATTCGTGGGCATTCTCTTGGGTTACTCTGTCAAGCATCGTAATGGCATCATTGATTTGTTCAATTCCAAGCATTTGCTCTTTTGAAGCAGATGAAACATCGTGAATGATTTGAATGGTTTCAGTAATACGTGAATTGAGTTCTTCATACCCTTGAATCATCTCATCAGAGATCACTTTTCCTTCATTGGCTTTTAAGTTGGCATCTTCAACTAAGCCTTTAATCTCTTTAGCCGCTTCTGCACTTCTGGTTGCTAAGTTTCGGACCTCTTGTGCAACGACAGCAAAACCTTTTCCTGCTTCACCTGCAGTGGCTGCTTCAACGGCCGCATTCAAAGACAAAATATTGGTCTGAAATGCAATTTGATCAATGATATTAATGGCTTCATTGATGGCTGTTACTTTGGAGTTGATTTCATCCATTGAGCTTGCTGTTTTTGTTGCAAGTTGTTCACCTTCTGTGACACTGTGACGTACAGATTGCCCAAGCTCTGCCATTTTTGAAGCATTGCTTGCATTGTTTCTTGTAATAGATGTGATCTCTTCAACAGCAGCGGCCGTTTGTTCCAATGAAGCCGCTTGTTCATTGGCTTTGGTTGCTAGATTGTTCATCGATTGCGTCATTTGTGTTGAATTGGATTCAAGAATTCGACCATTTTCTAGGTTCATTCTTGCACTTTCACTCAATTCGTTCCCCAATGTATTAATGGATTGCATCACTGAGAGCATTCGTGCTTTTATTTTTGAATCAATTTGCAGTTTTGGACGATAATCCTCTTTCGCATACGCCACAAGTGTCTCTTCAAGACGGATCATCTTCTCTTCTAATGCATCAAGCATATCATTAACCGTCTGCTTGAGTGTCGCAACCATTGGATTATGCGTGCTTGATTTGACACGACATTTGAAAATACCTTGTTTAACCTTATCTGAAGTTAAAACAATTTCACCAATGACATTGATATCCTCTTTAATAGAAACATCGGTTTTTTGTATTTGTTCATTCCATTTGGCAAAGAGTTGATCTAGCTTTGAATTACCCGTTGAGTGCGTGTAGTTAAATCTATTTTGTTTATATTGAGTGAACCGAACGTATTGTTGAAAATATTCATCAATCATCTGCAATTCACGGTTTGAAATCGCGCCGAACATTCTATATCCTCTTAATTAGTACTTTTGTGAATTGTAGTTCAATTAAACTTAAAGACGGGATAAAATTTGTCCGATTTTCTATAAAAAATTATTATTTTTGTTATCTTTGGCATTTTTAACTCATTTTAATAGACTATTATGCTAAAATAAGCTCATGAGAATCGTATGTCAAAAATGCCAATTTTATTATGTGACTTGGGAAAAAAATCGCCCACATGGTTGTAAAGCGTATGGTTTTAAGTCACAAATTATCCCCAGTGCCGTTGTCAAACAAAACAGTGGTGCAGAGTGCTCTTTTTATAACCCAAAACAAAGAGAACAAAGTGTACAATAGAACTTCAAATTAAAACTAAGAGTCTGTATGCAACTTGAAAACGTCGTTGATGATTTTGAAAAAAATAAAATTTCAATTATTACTTACTGGATGAACAGCAAAGACGTTATGACGATTTTAGATCGTTACAATATTTCAAAAGAGTATTTTGTAAAAGAGTTTGCTGTACATATTCTAAGTTATTATGTGGGAGTTGTACGAAAAAAGGAACAACTGGGTAACTGCCCAACCATTGAAAAACTCTTAGAGTTTTTACGTTTTAATAACATCAAAACAGAGGAACTCTTTCTGCTTTGCAGTGCCTTTAAGAACTCGCTTATTGCTCAAATGTATAAAGACAATTTGGCTTCGCATGAGTTGGACAAAGAGATTAATTTTCTTTTTGAACAAAACTTTGCAGGGATACTTCAACGCTATACACTCTCTAAATCAGAACAAAATTTTGCACGACTGATGAATTTAACAGATAAAAATATCATCATGTCAAGTACAGATAAAAAAGGATTGATCACCTCTGTGTCTCAAGCTTTTTGTGATATCAGTGGTTACGCAAAAGAGGAGCTTATCGGCAAAAAACACAACATTGTGCGACACCCTGATATGTCCGATTTGCTTTTTGAAGATTTATGGGAAACCATTTCAAATGGAGAAACTTGGAAGGGTGAAATAAAAAACAGAAAAAAAGATGGAACCCATTATTGGGTGCATGCAACCATAGAGCCTCACTATAATGAAGGAAAAATCATAGGTTATGATGCACTTCGTCAAGATATTACAGCTAAAAAAGAGCTTGAAGAGCAACAACACATTTTGGTTGAACAATCCAAGTCTGCTGCAATGGGTGAGATGATTTCAATGATTGCACACCAATGGAGACAACCACTGCAAGCAGTCTCTATTTTAGTTCAAAAACTGCCTTTAACAAAAATGATTGAAGGCGAACTTTCAGATGATGTGATTGAAAAAGTGGTGGATGATGTCTCTATGCAGTTGCAATATATGTCAAAAACCATTGATGATTTCAGAGATTTCTTTAAACCTGATAAACAAAAAGAGAGCACAAACCTCAAAGGTTTGATTCAACGTACACAAGACTTTTTAACGTATATGTTAAAAGTAGACTCTATTGAATTTACAGTTATTGATAAAGGCGATGCAACTTTCTCATTACATGTCAATGAGGTAGTACAAGTATTGATTAATATTGTAAAAAATGCACGAGATGCGATGGTTGAAAAAGAGTTGGGTGAACGAAAGATTACCATTACGCACTCCATTGATGAAAAAAATGGCATTATTGAAATTTTAGATAATGCAGGTGGAATTCCTAATGAATATAAGGATAAAATATTTGAACCTTATTTTTCAACCAAAAAGAATAAAAATGGTACAGGCTTAGGTCTGTACATGAGTAAAAAAATCATTGAGCAGTATTGCTTTGGAAAAATCAGTGTTAAAAACCATAACAATGGAGCACTGTTTAAAATAGAATTACCAAGAAGTTAGGAGATAAAATTGTTGTATAAAGATTTAAAAGAGACTGTCAAAACACTCGGTTTTTTAACCATAGAAGATTTTGCAAAGTATATTGGTGTGACATCAAATGATGTACTTGAATGGGAAGCGAAAGATGAGATTCCATACACTGTCTCTTTAATTGTTCACCTGTTAAAAGGGGATAAAGTAGTACCAAACAATGTACTTGACAGTTTGGTTGAAGAGTGTTTGCCATTAGCAACACTTTTAGAAGAAGCCTCAAGTTTTCCAAGTAAACTTGAAGAAATGTTTTTATTACAAAAAGAGTTGAATGATTCAACCAATGGAAACAACTGGGAGTTGGGTGCCAATAAATTTGGGAAAGAAATCAACTGGCTTCGATGCATCCATATGGAAGTGGCTGAACTCATTGATTCAACACCATGGAAACACTGGAAAAACATCAATGCAGATCCTGACATGAGCAATATTCATGTAGAGTTGGTTGATATTTGGCATTTTTTAATGTCTTATATTCTTCAAGAGACCAATGTACCTAGAGCCGTATCTTTAGTCAATACGCATTGCATCTATGAAGCCAATGAAAACATTGATGTTAAACTCATGGTCAAAGAAGCAGAGAAGCTTTCATACATTGCGTTGGCAATTGAAACAGGAAACATGCCATCATTTTCTGGAATTGAGCGATTTATTGATCAATTCTTCAGATGTTGTAAAATCTCAGGCTTATCATTTAACTGGTTACAAAAACTCTATATTGGTAAAAACTGCTTAAACAAATTCCGACAAGATCACGGATATAAAGAAGGAACGTATATCAAAGAGTGGAATGGTAAAGAGGATAATGTTGTGATGGTTTCTATTTTAGAAAACATAGAAAGCATCAGTTTTTCAGAACTTTATGATGAGCTTCAAAAAGCCTATTCTCTCAATCAATAAAGGGTTAGCATTACGCTAACACCTTTTTTTAACAATACTCATTTTTATAATCCACATAGTGTGCGGCGTGTTTGATTAAACCATCCACATCCTCTTGCGTTAACTCCTTGACAACTTTAGCGGGACTTCCCATAATCAAACTTCTTGGAGGAAACTTTTTACCTTGAGTTACTAAAGAGTTTGCTCCTACAATACTGCCTTCACCAATAACAGCATTGTCTAAAATAGTAGCACTCATACCAATCAAACAATTATCTTGCACTTCACAGCCATGAAGCATCACTTTATGCCCAATGGTGACATTATTGCCTAAAACTGTTTTGGTATGCGTATCAGTATGAATCATCGATAAATCTTGAATATTGGTATTTTCACCAATTCGTATTTGATTAACATCGGCTCTTAGAACACAACCAAACCATACTGAAGAGTCTTTTCCTATTTTTATGTCTCCAATTAAATCTGCACTGGGTGCAATCCAAGCTGTAGAGTCAACTTTAGGGTAAAATTGTTTAAATTTCATAATCATTATATTTCTCCTTGAAAAGTTGAGTATATCATAAAAGTGTAGCAGAAAAATTGCATAAAAAAAGATATGACCGAGTAGGTCATATCTTTATAAAATAAAGTCAGCAAGAAGTTATTGTTTTTGACCAGCAATAATAAATCGAAGTGCGTTTAATCGAATAAACCCTTCTGCATCTTTTTGGTTATATACTTCATCTTCTTCAAATGTTGAATGTGCTTCAGAGTAAAGAGATTTTGCAGATTCTCTTCCTACTACAGTTACATTTCCTTTATAAAGTTTTACTTTAACTGTACCTTCTACATTTTTTTGAGTTGCATCAATGGCTGCTTGAAGCATTTCTCTCTCAGGAGAGAACCAATACCCTTGGTAAATCAACTTCGCATATCGTGGCATCATCTCATCTTTTAGGTGTGCTGCTTCTCTGTCTAAACAAATAGATTCAATCGCTCGGTGAGCTTTAAGCATGATGGTTCCACCTGGTGTCTCATAACACCCTCTTGCTTTCATACCTACATATCGGTTTTCAACAATATCTACTCGACCAATACCATGTTTATTACCATAATCGTTCAGTTTTTTAAGAAGCGTTGCAGGTGAAAGCTCTTCATCGTTGATTGAAATAGGGTCTCCATTTTTATATCCAATAGTGATGTATTCAGCTTCATCTGGCGCCTCTTCAGGAGAATTGGTCCATAACCACATTGACTTTTCTGGCTCATTATTTGGGTTTTCTAAGTGTAATCCCTCATAAGAAATGTGTAAAAGGTTCGCATCCATTGAGTAAGGACTGATTGCTGGGTTACCATCTTTATCTAGGTGTTTTTTATCAATCTCAATACCGTGCTCTTTTGCGTATGCCAAAAGCTTCTCTCGTGAGTTTAAGTCCCACTCTCTCCAAGGAGCAATCACAGTGATATCTGGACGTAATCCTAAATATCCAAGCTCAAATCGTACTTGATCATTTCCTTTTCCAGTTGCCCCATGAGAAACAGCATCTGCACCCATTTTATTTGCAATTTCAATTTGCTTTTTAGCAATAAGTGGTCGAGCAATTGATGTTCCTAAAAGATACTCACCCTCATAAATTGCATTGGCTCTGAACATTGGAAAAACGTAATCTTTTACAAACTCTTCACGAATGTCTAAAATAAAAATATTTTCTGGTTTAATTCCACACGCTAAGGCTTTTGCACGAGCAGGTTCTACCTCTTCACCTTGTCCTAAATCAGCTGTAAATGTAATAACTTCAGCATTATATTCATCTTGAAGCCATTTTAAAATTGTTGAAGTATCAAGCCCACCACTGTAAGCAAGTACAACTTTTTTAACCTCTTTTTTACTCATTATAACTCCATGTTTTCTGGTATTGTCTATAAATTTTTAAGAGGTTATTTTATCTAAAATTAGCTATAATCTTGTTTATGAGAATTGATAAATTTTTAAATGCAGTAAATATTACAAAACGAAGAGCCGTCGCAGAAGATATGTTGGCACATGGTGTTATTTATATCAATGGTCTGAGTGTTAAAAAATCAAAAGAGGTGAAAGTAGGAGACACTGTTGAAGTTAAATATCTGGAATATACAGATATGTTTAAAGTGCTTCAAATTCCTACAACCAAATCAACACCTAAAAGCAAACAAGACGAGTACGTTGTAAAGATTTAACATCTTGGATTACCTATTACAATGAGACCATATACACAGACGATCTAAAGGATAATGATGTTTAATAAAGACAAACTAAAATTTGATGATATTTTTGAAAACCGTCTGCCTGAAGAGGATGTAAAAAAATATCTGACACAACTTCATGAACAAGGCGAAACCGCAGAACAAATCGCAGCAGCAGCAAGCGCAATGAGAGAACATCTTATTCCACTGCCTATACCATATGCATTGAAAGAAGAACTGATTGACAACTGTGGCACAGGAGGAGATTACAGTAACAGTTTTAATGTCTCATCAACAGTATCTTTACTGTTAACAGCGTGTGGTGCAAAAGTAGCTAAACATGGGAACAGAAGTATTACCAGTAAAAGTGGAAGTGCTGATATGCTTGAAGCCTTGGGAATCAATCTTGATTTAAGCATTGAAAACCAAGTAAAGCTTTTAGAAAAAACGGGTTTTACATTTATGTTTGCACAAAATCATCACCCTGCCATGAAATATATCATGCCTATACGTAAGGCAATCCCACATCGAACAATTTTTAATATCTTAGGACCATTGGCAAACCCTGCAATGGTCCATAAACAACTCATAGGGGTCTTTTCCCCAGAGTACATCCACCGGCTTATTACCTCATTAACCCTTCTTGGAACTAAACGAGCAATGGTCGTAAGCAGTAAAGATGGTATGGATGAAATCAGTATCAGTGATGTTACTTATGCAACGTTCTTAGACCGACAACAAACCAGAGATTTTATCATTGACCCAAGAGAGTATGGATTGGATTTATATGATAAAAAAGAGATAGAAGGTGGTGATGCAAAAGAGAATGCCGAAATCACACGAGCCATTTTATACGGTGAAATTACAGGTGCAAAACTCGATATTGTGCTTATAAATACTGCTTTTGCTCTTTTAGTTGATGGCAAAGTACACTCAACGGAAGATGGTATCTCTTTAGCAAAAGAGGTTATACGAAGTGGTCAAGCCAAAGCCAAGCTTGAAGAGATAATTACTGTTTCCAATGAGTTACAAGGTTAGTTTTGACAAAACATACGTTAACACTGCATGAAGATGAACTTGAAAAAATCATTGCACTTTTAGATAAAAATATACAAGACAGAGATGTTGTTGTTTTACTGCAAGGTGATTTGGCCAGTGGTAAAACCACACTGGTTCAAAACTATTTAAAATACAATGAGATACAAAGTGAAGTGACATCCCCTACATTTTGTCTTCAAAATGTCTATGATGGGGATATTTATCACTATGATGTATATAATAAAACACTTGAAGAGTTTATCTCATTAGGTTTGTTAGAAGAGTTTGAAAAAAAAGGAATACATTTTGTCGAGTGGGGTGATGATACTTTGGTTGAACTTTTAACCAGTTATGGTTTTGATATTATCAAAATCAAAATAGAAAAATTAGAGAATAAAAGGCGATACACAATCTATGCATAAATTAGAGATAAAAAATATTACAAAAAGTATTAAAAAAACACAAATTCTACACGGTATCTCTTTGGAAGTGAGAAGTGGAGAAGTGGTAGGACTTTTAGGCCCCAATGGAGCAGGTAAAACAACCAGCTTTTATACCGTATGCGGTTTGGTTCAACCAAGCAGTGGAGAGGTCTATTTTGATGATGTGAACATCACCAACTTACCACTTCATAAACGAGCACTCAAAGGAATAGGGTACTTGCCACAAGAGTCCTCTATTTTTAAAGATTTAAGCATAGAAGAGAACTTGATGCTTGCTGCACAAGTGATTACCCATGATAAGATTGAACAACACAAAAGAGTGGAAGAGTTGCTTGCAGTTTTTAATATTGAACCCATTCGACAACGTAAAGGTATCTCACTTTCAGGTGGTGAACGACGTCGAACTGAAATTGCGCGCGCACTCATTTCTCAACCTAAGTTTCTTCTTTTAGATGAACCTTTTGCAGGAGTTGACCCCATTGCTGTTAAAGATATTCAAGAGATCATTCATCAACTTGCAAAAAGAGCTATTGGGATTTTAATTACAGACCACAACGTTCGTGAAACACTTCAAATTTGTGACAGAGCTTATGTAATGAAGAGTGGAAATGTCCTTGCAAGTGGAAATGCAGAAGATATTAAAACAGATGGAAGTGTTCGAGAACACTATTTAGGAGAGAGTTTCACTTTCTAAAGACTCTCTTATGCTTTAATGATTCGGTTTCGACCTTGTCTTTTTGCTTCATATAAAGCTTGATCTGCACGATTTATAAAAGTATTATCTGTATCTGTTGCATTGAGTTGAGTCACACCAAAGCTTGCTGTAACCTCTCGATTATTGATATATTCAAAACTGAATAACTCTAAATTCTCTTTTATTTTATAAGCAACGGCCATCGCATTTTCTAAATTGGTTTCAGGAAGCAAAATAATAAACTCCTCTCCACCCCAACGTACTGCACTGTCAGATTGCCTTATACTGTTTTGAATCACTTTTGAAACATCACACAACACTCTGTCCCCTGTTTCATGTCCATAAGTATCATTGATGATTTTAAAGAAGTCTATATCAAGCATAATCAGTGAGAGTTCATCTTTATATCGAAGTGTACGATTAATCTCTTTTGAAAAAATAGATTGGAATTTTTGTCGATTATAAAGTCCCGTAAGCTGATCATGATTGGCTTGATACTCTAACAAATTGGATTTTTCTTTAATTTCGGTAATATCCGTAAATGAAATAACGTAATGCATGCTTTCTGCTTCATATTCATGGATTTTAATGGCAAAAATACGCTCTTCTCCATGGCAATTATCAATCTTAACCACACGATTAATTTCAGGGAGTTTTTTAAGTGCATCAATCCAAGTCTCATCCAATATTACATTAGGACAAGAAAAAAAGTTATCTTCTTGTTTAAAACATGAAAAAATGCACTGATTCTTTTTTAAAAAATCATCTAATGAATCTATTTTGAAAAAGTCTAAAAACTTTTTATTGACTTGACTGATTTTGGCACCATCTGTTACTACAACGATATTATCTTGAGAATCCAATATAAGTTTAACTTGTTTAATTCCTTCTTCAACTTTGTTTTCTAACGAGCTGTTGATCTCTTCAAGCTGTTTTCTAAGATAAATAGGTTCAATGGCTTTAACCATACACTCTAACAACTGATATAAGTCTACTGGTTTCATTGCATAAGCATCAACCCCAATATCAATTGCTTTTTTCAAAAAATCAGGATCGTTATGTGCGGATGTAATGACAATAGGAATATCTTTATTGATGTGCTGAATCTCTTCACACATCTCCAAACCACCCAACTTGGGCATATTAATATCAGTGATAATTAAATCAATATCAGGGTGCAGTTTAAACTTATCTACCCCTTCTTGACCATTTGAAGCCAAAACCACCTCTTTTACAACGGCACTTAAAGTTTTGGCTGTAAAGTTTCGTACATCGTCTTCATCTTCGACATACAATACTTTTATATTGGTCAAGATCTTTTTATTAATCATTCTTATCCTTATTTTTAAAACATGACAAAGTAGGTGACTCTAATGGTGCTGAAAAATAGTAACCTTGTGAATAATCTGCACCCAAATCACGGACCACTTCAAAAATTTCATGATTCTCTACATATTCAGCAATGGTTTTTAAATTTAGATTTTTAGCAAACTCAATGATGGTTTTCGTTACTTTGTATGAATTCTCATCATGCACAATATTTTTCACCAATGAGGCATCAATTTTAAGATAGTCAATGTTCATTTTAAGAAGGTGTTCAAAGTTAGAATAACCTGTTCCAAAGTCATCAATGGCTACTTTGCACCCCATTTTTTTAACTTCTAAGATAAAATCCGTCAAAGTTTTATAGTTTTTAATGCCTTCATCTTCTAAAATTTCAAAAACGACTCTGTTGGCCACATCATACAATTGAAATGTCTCTTTAATAAAGCCTAAAAAACTTGGTTCTTCAATATCTTCATAAGAGATATTGATACTGAACTCAAAGTTGAGATTCTCAAACTCTTTGCACGATTTTCGTATCACGGAACGTGTTATTTTATGATACTGATTCGATTTTTTAGAAATATCTAAAAAGAAAAAAGGAGAGATAATAGAGTCTTCATCAATCATTCTCACCAAACACTCATATTTTTCTACTTTCATTGTTTGATTATTAATTAATGGCTGATAATAGACAATGATATTATCTTTTGCAATGGCTGTTTTAAGCTTTTTAGTCCAAATCATATTGTTTTTGTACTCTTCAATATTGTCCAGTTCGTCAAAAAAGACCAAATAATCCTTGTGGTCTTTCTTGGCTGCTTGCAACGCCAAATCAGCAGTAATAAGTTTATTGGTTTTTAAAGAGTATGAAATCCCTGAAGTCACACGCACATCAATCTCATATTGATCAATCACAAAAACATGCTTGTCTATGGCTTCAATCAGTGAAGCTATAAGTGTTGTAAACTCTTTTTTGTTGGCTTTAAGATTGGTAACACAGTAAATATCAGCGGGAAGTTTGTAAAGCTTCATGTGTTTAATGTTTTTAAGTTTGTCAAGAATGAGTTCAGTGACTTGAATAAGTATTTGATCACCTGTTTTATGTCCATAAAAGTCATTGATTTCTTTAAAAGAGTTGATATCAATAAGACAAATTGAGTTGATCTCTTCTTCTCCATAACGTAAATCATGAATCAGTTTACTTCTGTTCTCTTGTTGTGTAAGAGCATCCGTGTAAAGAATCGTCTTAACTCTTTGTTCATGCTCTATCTCTTTTGTAATATCATTTAAGTTCACCACATAAGTATCAAACTCTTCTAAATAGCTTGTTTTAACCTCATGGGTGTGTTCTTTATTTTTATTGAGCGTATAGACTCTGGTATTCTCATTTTCCAGTGATTTTTGAAACCATTGATTATTCTTCTCTTGACAGTGATAATGAAAATTATGACAAAATATTTCATCCAAGTTTGCTGCTTGTAACTCTTCAAGTGTTTTATATTTTAACACCTTTAAAAGCATTGCATTGGCATAAAAAATCTTCTCATTTTTAACCAAAAACAAAGGCAACATATTTGAATCCATAACCGAAGTTGCAAAACTTCCAATTTGTTCGTATTTATTAAAAAGTGTGTTGTACTTTTTAACTTTCATAAGAAGTTCATCTTCAACACATGAACTGACAATATAATCCAAAGCTGTTGTTTGTATAAAAACTGGTTCTTTTTTAAAATCTTCAGTTATATAGACAATAGGAGTGTTATTGATGTTGAGTTTGAGAAGCTCTTGATTGAGTTTTTCATTTAAAAGCTTACTTGAAACAAACAAAACATCAAATTCTGATAGATTAGAAAGAAGGTCTTTCATCTCTTGAATTTGATGAATCGTAATATTATGAACTTCTTGTTGAAGTTGAGATATCAATTGTTCATTGAGATGAATCTGTTCACTGCAAAAAAGAACTCTGTAGTGCATTTATACCCTCTTGTAGATTTTGTTACATTTTACACGAATGAGATTTAAAATAAGATTTATGTGAACAGTTTTAGAGCATTTTTTAAATCTTCTTCGGTATCAATACCAAAAGATTTTGACTCCACTTCAACCATTGCAACCCTGTTTCCAAAGTAGATGGCTCGCAGTTGTTCAAGCTTTTCAATGTGTTCAATGGGTGCCATATCAAGTGAGCAAAAATTGTTCAAACTCTTTTTTGTAAAACCATAAATACCCAAATGTCCAAAATAAGAAGCACTTTCATAATGGTCGCGGTGATAAGGAATTTTACTTCGAGAAAAATAAATGGCGTTGCTGTTGCCATCAAGAAGTACTTTCACATGATTGGGATCATCAGCAAGTTCTGAAGAGATTTTTTTATGACAGCTCACCATCATAATATCTTCATTATTGCTTTGTATCTCTTTAACTCGATTAATCACAGCTTCCACCACTTCTGGTTCTATAAAAGGTTCATCTCCTTGAACATTCACAATCACTTCATCATCACTTAAGTTCAAAATATTGGCAGCTTCATTGATTCTGTCCGTTCCGCTTTGATGTTCACTTGAAGTCATCACTGCTTTTACACCATGTGCTTGTGCTAAATCAATTACTTCTTGTGAGTCTGTTGCAATCACCACGTCATCTAAACTGCTCACTTGTTTTGCTGTACGAATTACCATCGGTAAACCTAAGATATCTACTAAAATTTTATTTGCAAAACGACTTGAATTGAGTCGTGCAGGAATAATTATCATTCTTTGCCTTTTATTTCATTGGAAGTTTAATTATAAAGGTAGCACCTTGCGCATGATTTTGAACCTCAATGGTTCCGCCTAAGTGCATCTCTATGATCATTTTACACGTATAAAGACCCAAACCAACTCCATGTTGTGAATCTTTGGTACTAAAGTAAGGTTCAAATATTTTATCAATAATTTCCTCTTTTATTCCTTTGCCATTATCACTGACTTCAAAGAAAATAAAATTATCCACAAAATATTGCTTCACTTTAATCACACCATTTTTAACCTCATTACGTAAAATAGCCTCTTTTGAGTTGATAAAGAGATTCACTAAAATGGTGGTCAATTCATTTTGATAGGTCTCAAATGCAGGGGTTTCTTCCATGATATCTTTGAAAATATCAATTTTGTTGGCTTCTTGGTCTTGCTTAAATCGTTCAATGGCTTTGGTGATGATTTCAGAAGGTGTGATCTGTTTAGTACCCCCTTTTAAACTCACATAGTTTTGAAACTCTTCAATGGTTGAAGAGAGCTCACTGGCGGTATTTTTAATATTTTCGAGTACTTTGACTATCTCATCTGGGTTAGGACACATATCCATACTGTATTGCAACTCCAGTTTTTGTGCTTGTATAGAGATGATATTCAAGGGTTGTCTCCACTCATGCGAAACCATTTGCAGTGTTTCGGCCATGATAGCCAATTTAGATTGTTGGATTAAAATTTTATCTTTTTGTTTGATCTCTTCTTGTGCCACACTGACTTGATTAGAAAGATTTCGTTTTTGCGACGTTAAGGTTAACTCATTGGTAATATCAAACATCAAGTAAGTATAACCCGTGGTATCCCCATATTTGTTATAAATAGGTTTGATTTTTACGCTGATCCAAAAAAAAGCCCCATCTTTTTTACAACACTTCAGGTTCCCACTCCACTCTTGATTACTTTTTAGACCAGCATTGTATTTATCGAGTATCTCTTTTGAGTTCTCTTTAAAAATAACATCATTTTGGTTTTGTCCAATGAGTTCCTCTTTTTTATAACCAGATAAAGCAACAAATGCTGAACTCACTTTTGTAATCACACCTTCTAAATTGGTGTGACTTGAAAGAACATATTTATCTAAAATTTCATCATCGGAGATCTGTTTGGTGATATCTTTGGCACTTACGACAAAAAACTCTTTATTGAGCATCAAAGAGACCGTAATTTGCAAATAGACTTTTTGATTATCTTTACGTTGGCAGACAACTTGTACTTCACTGCTGTATTGGTTTTGTTCATTGGCTTTTAACAAGTTTCTAAAAGCCTCTTTGTATTCATCTAAAATAAATGATTCAAATGTGTGTTGCAGAAGTTCCTCTTTTTTATAGCCTAAAATAGGGGAAAAAGCGTTATTTACATAGATAAACTTACTTGATTTATCAAAGATACCAATCCCATCCCAAGAGTTATTAACTATCTCTCGAAGTTCGTTGTTACTTTGCTTTAACTTTTCTATATCAATGGACATCCAACACCTTGTCATATCGTTTAAGTGAAATTATTATATTATATTTATACTAAAAAAAGGGAAAGTAAATGTTACAAAATAATGATATGAACGACAAGCAAAAGACCATCACCGTCATTGATACTTTTGGCTTTTTATTCAGAAGTTTTTATGCACTGCCACCACTGAAATCAAAAACAGGTTTCCCCACTGGACTGTTAACGGGTTTTATGAATTTTATCTCAAATATTGGAAAAGATTTTCAAACAGATTATATTGTATTTGCATTGGACTCACCAGGAGAGACGTTTAGAAATGAACTCTATGAAGAGTACAAAGCACATCGACAAGAAGTGCCGCAAGATCTCTTAACTCAACTTCCTATTGCCATTTCATGGATTGAAAAAATGGGTTTTAAAACCGCAGCTAAAGTAGGATTTGAAGCAGATGATATTGTGGCATCTATTGCACATGATGCGAGAGAAAAGGGCCTTATGGTTCGAATTGTGAGCCACGATAAAGACTTATACCAACTCATTGATGATGATACTATTTTTCTTTTTGACCCCATTAAAAAAGATGTCATTAATGAAGATAAATGTGTCAATAAATATGGTATTAAACCTAAGCAGTTTACTGATTACCAAGCGCTGATTGGAGACAGTGCAGATAATATTCCAGGAGTAAGAGGAGTAGGGGCCAAAACAGCTGAAGCCTTACTACAAACTTATGAAACGCTTGATAATATCTATGCTAATTTAGAGGACATCGAAAAACCAAGATGGAAAAAACTCCTCGAAGAAGGCAAAGAGATGGCCTATTTAAGCAAACAACTTGTTACACTTAAAACAGACTCTCACAGCATTGATATTCTTCAAGAGTTTGAACTTCCCAAAGAGAACCCCATTTTAAAAATTGAGGACATCTTACTTGAATACGACATGAATCGTATCATAGACCGTGTCCATCAAAATGGGCTTAACTACAAAACAACGGTTCCCAAACAGCAATCAAAAGAGCAGTACAATTATGTACTTATCCAAGAGAAACATAAACTACTTGATATTGTACGAGGTATTGAGGATGACTCGATTGTTGCTTTTGACACAGAAACGACCGATTTAGATACACAAAAAGCCTCTATTGTAGGTTTTTCATTTGCTTTTGATGAAAAAAGTGCATATTACGTACCAATAGCACATAACTACTTAGGAGTAACCGATCAAATTACTTTGGAAGAAGCTAAAGAGGCATTGGAAATTTTAAACACGCATAAACTGGTACTTCAAAACTTTAAATACGATTATCAAATCATTAAAAACAACTTTAATATTGAGTTGAAACTCTATGCAGATACCATGATTTTGGCATGGCTTTTAAACACACAAGAAAAAGTGGGCTTAGACTTTTTAGCCGATAAATATTTCCATCATAAAATGGTGGCTTTTACAGACACTGTTAAAAAAGGAGAAAATTTCTCTTCAGTAGAACTTGAAAAAGCGTGTGAGTATGCAGCAGAAGATGCTTTATTTACCTTTAAAATTTACCATGAACTTTTAAAAGAGTTTAAAAATAAATCATGCGAACATCTTCTTGATGTAGCACAAAAAGTGGAGTTTGATTTTATTTATGTGCTGTCTGAAATGGAGAGCAATGGAATTAAAGTGGATGTTAACCTCTTGGAAAAAATCAAAGAAGAGAACAAGCTCCAGTTGCAAGCATTAACAACAAAAATCTATGAACAAGCGGAAACAGAGTTTAATATCAACTCCACCAAACAGTTGGGTGTGATTCTGTTTGAAAACCTCAATTTGCCAACAGGAAAAAAGACCAAAACCGGTTACAGTACCAATGAAGCAGTCTTAACTAAACTCTATGATGAACATGCCATTATTCCTCTTTTATTGGAGTACAGAGAAGCATACAAACTTCAATCAACATACATTGAACCTCTTTTAGAGTTGGGACTTAAAAATGAGCAGCACCGTATTCATACCTCATTTTTACAAACAGGAACTGCTACGGGACGATTAAGCAGTAAAAACCCCAACTTACAGAACATTCCTGTAAAGAGTGAAGCAGGGCGACAAATACGACATGCGTTTATTGCTAAAGAGGGTAATAGACTCATCGGTATTGACTATTCACAAATTGAACTACGTCTGTTAGCACACTTTTCACAAGATGAAGCATTGGTTGAAGCTTTTCAAAAAGGCTTGGACATCCACATGCAAACAGCCATTAAAATCTTTGGTGAAGAGGAAGCCAAAGAGAAAAGAAACATTGCAAAATCCATTAACTTTGGATTATTGTATGGAATGGGAAGTAAAAAACTAGGAGAGACGTTAGGCATACCAGCAAAAGAGGCAAAAGTCTATATTGATTCATACTTCAAAGCATTCAGCAGTGTTAAAGAGTACTTAAAATCAGTTGAAGAGTATGCTTTAGAGCATGGTTTCGTTGAAACACTGCTTGAAAGAAGACGTATATTTGACTTTGGAAGTGCCGCTCCTATGCAAAAGGCAATGTATCTAAGAGAAGCAGTCAATACAAAATTTCAAGGAAGTGCCGCAGATTTAATTAAACTCTCTATGAATAAAATCTATCATAAGTATAAAAATAACAGCGATGTTAAAATGTTATTACAAATCCATGATGAATTGATTTTTGAAGTGACATCTTCAAAAGCCCAGCAAATTGCTGAAGAATTAAAAGAGATTATGGTGCACGTCTATGAGCTGAATATACCTTTGGATGTCAGTGTCAGCATTGCAAAAAGTTGGGGAGAACTGAAATAAATTATTTTTGCCACATAAAAAATTATTTTCCTTTGACAAATGCGAATTATTTTGCTACTATATCGCGAAGATAATATATTAAGAGAGTATAACATGCTTAAATCCGTAAAGAATATCAGAAAACTAAACAACGTAAAAATGTTATTTTTAAGTAATGATTTAGAGGTAAAAAGTGCCGTAGAATCAGACTTTGATGAGTATTTTAAAGAGCTAAAACTGGTTTCAAGTGCTGTTGAAGCACTGAAACTGTTAAAAGAGAGTCGATTTGATATGTTGTTGATCGATTCCATGATGGAAGATAAAAATCTTGATGAATTTTGTGAAGATTTAGAAAATAATAAAATTTCAATACCAAGATTAATCATCTCTTCTGAAGACACCAACGAAAATATAGTAACGGCCATTAACTGTAATGCATATACATTTTTATCAAAACCTATTAAACAAAAAGATTTACGTCTGGCTATTATTATGTGTTTAAACCAAACCAAACGTACTGATAAACTTGAGTTCCAAAATGGTATCTATTTTGATGAGTATCGAGACCAGTTCTATAAAGAGGGTGGAACACTTATTGAATTTACTAAATTAGAAAAATCATTTTTAAAACTGCTTATTTCTAAAAAGAGTGAAATCGTCGATTATGAATTGATTAAAGAAGTGGTTTGGAAAGGTAAAGATATGTCTATTTTTACCATGAGAAATATTGTCAATAAAATCAGACAAAAAACTTATTATGAGATCATTAAAAACAAATCAAATAGAGGATATATCATAGATTCTATAAAAAAATAATAGAGCTAAAATTTAACATACAGAGGTAGCTTGTGGAAGAGATAGTTGTTTCAAAAGAGGAGCTTATTAAAATGTTCGAAGATGAACGAATCATTGACTCCGGACGTGGATGGATGATGGATAATGAAGAAGTAGAACTCATTGCACTTCATGAAGTTGATCCAAAATTTCTGCAAGATATCACCAATGCAAAATTTTATAAAATCACAGTAAAAGGTAAAAAATAATGTCGCACTGCCCGTTTTGTAAGAAAAAGATTGCAATGAGCAAAGCATTCTGTTCAAGAAATTGTAAAGAGAACTACTTTCAATTGATTGCTATTCAAGTCCCAAAACCATTCTTAAAACGAATTTTTGTGTTTTGTACACCTGAACAACGAGAGATTGAAATTGAAAACTTTGCAAACAGACATGGATGGAGATTGGATCTTTTAAAAAACAAAATTGATGAACTGGCAATCGAACATGGATATACTAAAACAAGTGAATAAACAACATGAACAATGTTGATCTCGACTTCTCAATACTCAATCAATCTGATGTTTTGTATATTCAAGACAATGAAGACAATGAAGAAACCATAACTTTACTGCAACAACATTTTCAAAGCGTAACTTCATTAAATATCACTGATGATGCTTTTAAACACTATAAAACACACAAAGAGATACTTGATCTGATTATTGTTGATTTAACCTCAATAGACTCAAAAGGGATTGAAGTAATGAAGCTTATTCGCTCACATAATGATTGGAACACACCATTTATCATTGCTTCATCTTTACAAGACACCAATATACTCATGGAAGCCATTAAACTCAAAGTAGCCAATATGGTTCTAAAACCTTTTCAAGAAGGTACTTTTTTAAAGATTCTTGCTGAAGTAATCAGTGTAGAACATAAAAACAGACTCATCCAAAATCAACAAAAAGAGCTTGAGCAGTTCAAATACATCTTAGATAAGCTCAATATCGTCTCAGAAACTGATTTAGATGGGGTGATTACATATGTCAATAAACGATTCTGTGATGTCACAGGTTTTACAAAAGAGGAGCTTATTGGCAAAACGCATCGACTTCTTCGAGACCCAGATACCAGCAGTGCGATTTATAAAAAAATGTGGGAAAACCTTAAAAGTGGCAAAGTTTGGTTTGGTAAGCTTAAAAACCTGACCAAAGACAAACAAACGTACTATGTAAAAATCATTATTGTGCCGATGGTTGACTCAAACGGCGAAATTGTAAAATATCTCAGCAGTGGTTTTATCATCACAGATATTGAAGAGGAGAAACAAAAACTTAAAAAGTTTATTGTCTCCCAAAAACTTGACAAAGTCAATACCAATAAAACCGCACAAGAAGAGATCAATAATAAAGCCAGGGAGGTAATTTTAAAAGCCAAACAAGAGATGATCAAAAAAGAGGAAAAATACTCTAAATATGTGCAAGAGCTTGAAGAAGAGCTCAAACGACAACGTATTAAAGCCGATCAAAGTAAAAAACAGCTTGCATTTTTAGAAAAAGAGTATAAAGAGTTCATAGATACAACTGATAAAGAGAAGAAAATCTTCCAAGAAAAGATGGAAAAAGCACTCACTACTGGTCGTAAATCATATGAACAAGCTGTCTTTTTGAAGAAAAAAAGTGATGCTCAAGCAATTAAACTGAAAAAATCTCAAGATGGTATTACAACACTGCAAGCGTATGTGGATGAATACAGAAATAAAATTGCCAACTTACAAGAGGTGATTGAAGTACATGAAAAAACGATAGAAGAGCTGAGAACCCCTAAGAGTTAATCTTTACTCTTCTTCGCACATAAATCAAAGCTACCAGCGTTAAAACAAGTGATGCAAAAGAGATTAACATTCCCATTGTTAACCATCCTCCATATAAGAACCCCAGTTGGATATCTGGCTCCCTGAAGAACTCTGCAATGATTCGTGTAATAGAGTACAAAATACCATATAAAATGGCAATCTCTCCATCAAATCTCTTTTTCTTTCTGTAAAGAAACAGAACAATAAAGACAAAAACACCCTCTAAAAGTGCTTCATAGAGCTGTGAAGGGTGCCGAAGCACTCCATTAACATCAATGGCCCAAGTAACATCTGTAACACGCCCTACAAGCTCTTGATTAAAGAAGTTACCTATACGACCAAGAACGTACCCAGCACTTACACCCAATACAGCAATATCAGCTAAAAACCAAAAAGAGACTTTTTTTCTTTTACTGAATAAATAAGAAGCAATGATAAATCCAATAAAAGCTCCATGGTAACTCATACCTGAAATACCTGCATACATGCCATCAATATAAGGATTAAAGATTTGCCAAGGATGCGTTAAGTAGTAGCTTGTGTGTGGGTCATAAAAAAGAATATATCCTAAACGTGCCCCTAAAATAACGCCGATTTCAGCCCACCAAATATAGCTGTCAAATAGATCTGATTTAATAGGAAGATTGTCTTTTTTTATAATCCATTTAGCAACAAATATGGCACTTAGAAGTGCTGCAGCGTACATGATTCCATACCAATGAACGGCAATAGAGCCAATGTGAAATGCAACAGGGTCAAAATGTGCGTAAATATCTTGCCAATACTGCATGACTAGTCATCCAACATATCAGCAATAAGCTCAATTGGGTTTTTAAAGACCACGTTCTCATTTTTAGCTTGATGTAAAGAGTTCGTGATTTGCATTCGACAAGCACTGCACTCTGCACTAACTACATTTGCACCCGTTTGTGCAATCATAGCAGCTTTTGGAGCTCCTGCAGCTTTTGCATACTCATACTTTTCTGTTTGCATAGTAACCCCACCAAAACCACAACATCGATTTGGATCACTCATCTCATCGATTTTATAGTTTTGAGAAAGCAAGTTTCGTGGCTCTTTATAAATACCTTGCATTTTTTTAGCATGGCATGGGTCATGATAAGTAACGATATCGGTTACATTTTGACCTTTTGAAGCCAATAACTCTTTGAGTTTTGTATTATTTTCAAGCCATTGTGTTGCCATTTTAACTTTAGGCGCTATTTTTTCAGCTCTTTTTTTCCAGTTGGGTTGGTCATGTAAAAAGTGTACCCAGTCAATGTTAATCATGGCACTGCAGGTTGCTTCAGGAATAATAATCGCATCCACATCATCAATAAAAGTTTCAAAATATTTGATGTTGGCTTTAACCAAATAATCAACCGTATCAAAGTCCCCAGTAAAATATGCAGGAGCCCCACAACACAGCTGTTTTTTAGGAATAATGGCATCAATCTCTAAATTCTTTAAAATTTTAACCAGTGAATCCCCAATTTTAGTAAAAGCATAGTTTCCCATACATCCAATAAAAATAGCAACTTTCTTCTCGCTTGGTTGCTCTTTAGGTGCAAACTGTAAGTTTTCAGGGTATTTATTTAAAAATGAGACAGCATCCGCATAAGGCAATGCTCGATCTTTTTTTACAATGGGTAAAGAGAAACGTGGAGTTGCACTTTGGTTTTTATCATTGATTTTCAGCCCACATGTTTGAAACACGTATCCCAATCTTGACATCAAGTCCATGATTTTTCGGTGTCTTAATAAGAAGAAGAAAAGCTTTTTATACCAAGCAATACCATACTTCTTAGCTATGTCTGCACGAACTTGCTCAATCACCATATCTGTAGGCAAGTCATTTGGACAGGCCTCCACGCAATTGGTACATAAAAAGCAGCTCTCAAAAATATCTTTGGCAGTCATATCCAAATCAAGTTCATTTCTTTCATATGCCCCTAAAAGGTCAATAAATCCTCTAGGAGAGGTTGCTTCATCTTGATTGATATTAAAAATAGTACAAACGGGTTTACATTTACCGCATTTTACACAATCATCACTGATTTTTGTATAGTTGAATTTTTCCATGTTATATCGTCTTACTGAATCTTCGTTTATTCTCTGGTATCTGTTTTAAATAAGCATCAAATGGCATACATATATTACGTATGAGCATCGTTCCTGTTGGAGAAACACTGATTTTTTCACTGCTTATTGTCACTAATTGGGCTTCAATAAACTCATTTAATAAAGGAAGATCTTCTTTAAAGTATTCATTGAAGTTGATATCAAACTTCTCTTCTACTCTTGGAATATTTAATGAGAAGTTACTCATAAGCTCCATAATAACAAATTGTCGAATTTGGTCATCTTGTGTGAGTTCATATCCTTTAAATACAGGTAACTCCTCATTATCAATGGCTTCTTCATACGTTTTTAAATCTTTAAAGTTTTGTGCATAATAATCCACACCATTTCCAATAGAGGTTACACCAATACCAATGAGGTCGGCTCCTCCTTTGGTTGTATATCCTTGGAAGTTTCTATGAAGTTCACCTTTTTCAATCGCTTTAAAAAGTTCATCTTTGGGTTTAGCAAAGTGGTCCATCCCCACCATGTTGTATCCATGATTTATAAAAAAGTCAATGGTGAGTTTTAAAATTTCCAATTTCTCACTTGGAGGAGCAAACGTGGTTTCATCAAACTTTCTCATAGTTTTCATCAACCAAGGTACGTGTGCATAGTTAAAAACAGCCAATCGATCAGGATTAAGTGTAATAATTTGTTCCAGTGTGGTTTTAAAACTCTCTTTGGTTTGATACGGTAACCCATAAATCAAATCAATATTAACGGAATTTATCCCAGCTTCTCGTGCAATATTCATTACATTTTGTGTGGTTTCAAAAGGTTGAATCCGGTGAATCTCTTTTTGTACTTGCTCATTTAAGTCTTGTACACCAAAACTCAATCGGTTACAGCCACCATTTTTTAAAACCTGCATGTGCTCTTTGGTAAAAAATCGTGGGTCTACTTCACATGAAATCTCAGCATCACTGCTGAAATTTGGGAATACCTCTTTAATGGCATCAATAACCTCTTTAAGTTGCTTGGGACTTAAGAAAGTGGGTGTTCCCCCACCAAAGTGCATTTGAGTTACTTCCCGTGCAGTATTCAAATGCTTTTTAAGGATTTGAAGCTCTTTTTTCAAATAACGAATATATTGAACTTTTTTATCCTCTTTTGACGTAAAAATAACATTACATCCACAAAAATAACAGGCACTTCGACAAAAAGGTATATGTATATATAAAGAGAGTGCTCTGTCATCACTTTGAGAAGCATAATATCGTTTTAAATCTTCTTGATTAAACTCTTCAGAGAAGTTCGGTGCCGTTGGATAAGAGGTATATCTTGGTCCCGGCTTGGAATATTTTTCAAATTTTTTAAAATCAATCATTTCGTTTTTCATTTAACCAGACCATTATCCCTTTTTGTGCATGAAGACGGTTTTCAGCCTCTTCAAATACTTTGCTTTGAGAACCTTCAAAGACCGCTTCACTTACTTCATAACCTCTATAAGCAGGAAGACAGTGTAAGAAAATTGCATCTTTGTGAGCCAGTGCCATCATCGCTTCATCTACGATATACCCCTCAAACTCTTTCACACGCTTCTCTTTTTCATCCTCTTGTCCCATTGATACCCAAGTATCTGTGGTAACAACCGTTGCATTTTTAACAGCCTCTTTAGGATTATTATTTACAATGATTTTTGCGCCCGATTCTTTTGCAAATCCTAAGGCTTTATTTAAAATCTCTTCTTTTACTTCATACCCTTTGGGTGTAGCTATTCTAAGTTCAAAACCAAGTTTTGAAGCCAACATCAGCCATGAGTGTGCCAAGTTGTTCCCATCACCTACATATGCCACAACGAGGTCTTTATCTTTGCCTTCTTCAATAATGGTCATATAATCAGCCATCAGTTGAACAGGGTGAAAATCATCTGTAAGACCATTGATTACAGGTACTTTTGAATATTGTGCAAACTCTTCTAACTTGGAGTGTGCAAAAGTTCGAATCATGACCATATCGACCATTCGAGAAATCACACGACTGGTATCACTCATAGGCTCGCCACGCCCTAATTGAATATCACTTGAGGATAAAAACAATCCCACACCACCTAATTGATATATTCCGGTTTCAAAACTTACACGTGTTCGAGTACTGCTTTTTTCAAATATCATTCCAAGAACTTGTTTGGGTAAATAATCTTTAAATATTCTCTGTTTGGTCTCTTGCTTCACCTTGATAGATAATGCAAGAATCTCTTCAAGTTCTTCTTTTGTAAAATCTGCCAATGTTAAAAAGTGTTTCATTGTAGTTCCTTAATACCATCACTTCACTGTGAAAAGAGGTATAAATTTAATAAAAGAGATTATTTTACAAAAAAAGCCTTTATTTATATCTTAAGACAATCAAGCAAAACTTTTTTAAAGAAAATTCGATAGAATATATAAAACTTCAAAGGAGAATTATGCAGTCCAAAAATACCATCAATCAGGTTCTTTTCTATTTTGCACTTTTTGTGATTGTGATCAGTGGCTTGAAAGTGGCCAGTGAAATTGTTGTTATACTTCTGCTCTCTATTTTTATCTCTTCGATTTTATCGGCATTTTTAAACTTTTTAAGAGCTAAAAATATTCCCAACGTCATCTCATATTCTATTTTGTTACTTACTTTTACTGGTTCGGTATTTTTGATTGTTTATTTGGTCAATACTTCACTTCTTGATTTTATGAAATCCTTGCCTGTATACGAAGAGAAGATCAAAGAGCTTACACTCGCAAGCATATCCTTACTTGATCAATATGGTATCAAAGTCAATAAAGTAGAAATCTTAAAACTTCTGAATTTCAACTCTTTATTTAACTTTACAACAGAGCTTGTAGGAAATCTTGGAGCCATTCTCTCTAAAATATTGTTGATTACAATTGGGGTTGCATTTATTCTCTCAGAGTCCAAACTTTTTCATAAAAAAATCAAACTCATTTTTAGAAATGACAACCAAAAACTGGTCAGTTTCAATCTTTTCTCACACAATTTACAACGATACTTCACCGTTAAAACTTTCACCAGTTTTCTGACAGGTTTTTTTATCTATGTAGCATTGCTCTTTTTTGAAATCAAAAACCCAATTCTTTGGGCATTTGTAGCCTTTTTATTTAATTTTATTCCAGTAGTTGGTTCCATTGTTGCTTCACTGCCCGCAATTGTTATTTCCATTGTTGCAGGAAACTATGAAGCCACCATTTGGTTAATTATTATCTATCTTATAATCAATATTGCCATCAGCAATGTAATTGAACCAAAATTTATGGGAAAAGAGTTGGGACTTTCACCCATGGTCATTTTCTTCTCCCTGATATTTTGGGGATGGGTTTTGGGTATTGTTGGCATGTTTTTAGCCGTACCTATTACCATGACACTCAAAATTGCTTTAGAAGCTTCAGATCATACCAAACATCTGGGCATGCTTTTAAGTAATATCTCCAATATTAAATCAAAACTCTAATAAAATTATTTTGTGGCACTTTTGTGTCACAAACTCTATAAAATGACACTTTTGTGTCAAAAAAAATAATTATCTATTAAGTTGCACTGCTTTAAAATGGCATTTGTAAAAAGGATAATTATGGTAGAAACAATACTCAAACGTAATGGAAATTATGAACTTTTTGAACCTTTTAAAATTGAAGATGCCATCAAAAAAGCGTTTAAAAGTGAACATATTCGATACGACAGTGACATATTTTTTAATGTATTAGAAAAAATTAAAAACAGACGAGCAGCAGCCGTTGAGGATATTCAAGATATTATAGAAAAAGAGCTTTATAAGGGACGTTATTTTGATGTCATGAAATCCTTTATGCTTTACAGAAACATACATAAAATGCAACGTGAGCACGTTTTAGGACTCAATGATGACACAACTTACATTAATTCCACACAAACCATTGAGGAGTACATCAATGGAAGTGACTGGCGCATAAATGCAAACTCAAATACAGGGTACTCCCATGCAGGATTAATCAATAACACCGCAGGAAAAGTCATTGCAAACTACTGGTTGGACAAGATTTATTCAAAAGAAGAGGGGTATGCTCATCGTAATGCAGATTATCATATTCATGACTTGGATTGTTTAAGTGGTTATTGTGCAGGCTGGAGCTTAAGGCTACTTTTAAATGAAGGTTTTAATGGTGTTCGAGGAAGAGTAGAGAGCCAAGCACCCAATCACTTCAGAGAAGCTTTAGGTCAAATGGCAAACTTCTTAGGGATATTACAAAGTGAATGGGCAGGGGCACAAGCTTTCAGCAGTTTTGACACATACTTGGCTCCGTATGTTTTTAAAGACCAACTGGGATACAAAGAGGTTAAAAAAGCAATTAAAAGTTTTGTCTATAATCTTAATGTTCCTGCTCGTTGGGGGCAAAGTCCATTTACCAATATCACTATTGACTGGACCGTGCCTGAAGATTTAAAAAAGCAAATTCCCACACGAAATGACGTGCATTTGTTTAAAGACATCAATAATTCTCACTTAGAAGAGCAAGCTTTACACAAAGGGTGTGACTCTTTAGAGAAGCTTTGTTATAAACACTTTCAAAAAGAGATGAATCTCATAAACAGAGCCTATTATGAAGTAATGACCGAAGGAGATAAAACCGGTCAGCCTTTTACATTTCCTATTCCAACGGTAAATATCACTGAAGATTTTGACTGGCATGGTGAAAACACCGATATTCTATTTGAAAACACAGCTAAAATTGGAAGTTCTTACTTTCAAAACTTCATTGGTAGCCAATACACCACCAACAATAAGGGTGAGCGTATTATCAACGAAGAAGCGTATAAACCTGGGCATGTACGAAGCATGTGTTGCCGATTACAATTGGATTTACGAGAACTCTTAAAAAGAGGAGGAGGGCTGTTTGGAAGTGCAGAGATGACGGGGAGTTTAGGCGTGGTTACAATTAATATGGCCAGATTGGGGTACTTATATAAAGAGGACAAAAAAGCATTACTGGCTCGATTAAAAGAGCTCATGGACTTAGCACACTCTACTTTGGAAAAGAAACGTGTTTTTGTCAATGATCTTTATGAGAGAGGACTTTTCCCTTATACACAACGCTATTTAAAGAGTTTCAACAACCACTTTTCAACCATTGGTGTCAATGGCATCAATGAGATGATTCGTAACTTTACCAATGATAAACATGACATATCCAAAGAGTATGGAAGAGAGTTGGCCATTGAAATTCTTGATTTTATGCGTTTACAAATGGTGAAATACCAAGAAGCAACAGGTAATCTGTACAACTTAGAAGCCACTCCTGCAGAAGGTACAACGTACCGTTTTGCAAAAGAAGATAAAAAAAGATATGAGAATATCATACAAGCAGGCAGTGGTAAAAACATCTACTATACCAATTCTTCTCAACTTCCCGTTGATTTGACGGATGATCCTTTTGAAGCTTTAACTTTACAAGATGAATTACAATGCAAATATACAGGAGGAACCGTTTTACACATGTACATGAAAGAGAGAATCAGCTCAGCTGAGGCGTGTCGAAAATTGGTGCAAAATATCATCACTAATTTCAAGCTTCCATACATCACTATCACTCCACTTTTTTCTGTATGTGAAGTGCATGGATATATCCATGGAGAGCATGAATTTTGCCCAAAATGTGATGCAATATTACTTGAAAAACTTAATGAAAAGGAGAAAGAAGCATGCTAAATAATGAGAACTTGCTTAGAACAATGCAAGAACAAAGAAGAAAATGCGTAGTATATACTCGTGTTATGGGTTATCACAGACCAGTAGAGAGTTTTAATATAGGAAAAAAAGGTGAACACCAACAAAGAAAAGAGTTTATTGAACCAAAAAAGAGTGCATGATATAACACCATTTACCACTACGGATTACCCTGACCACTTAGCATCTGTTTTGTGGTTTTCAGGGTGCAATATGCGATGTGTGTACTGTTACAACAGAGATATTGTACTCTGCCCAGAATCCTCACTTTACAGCTATGAAGATATATTTGAATTTCTTAACCGAAGACAAGGATTGCTTGATGGTGTGGTTCTAAGTGGTGGAGAAGCGTTGGAACATAATCTTTTTGAACTTTGTACTATTATAAAATCGATGGGATTTAAAATCAAATTAGATACCAATGGTTTACATACCAATGCTTTAAAGCAGCTCATTTTACATGACTTGTTGGATTATGTTGCTTTAGATTTTAAAGCCCCTAAATCAAAATTTTACAACATCACAAAAAATAAAGAGTATGAGCGTTTTGAAGAGAGTTTGCGTTTTGTAATTGGTTGTGGTATTGCGCATGAAGTTCGTACCACCTTGCACAGTGATTTACTCAATGTTAATGACATCAATGAAATTATTAACACATTAGTAGCATTGGGTTATAAAAACAGCTATTTTGTACAAAATTTTCTTTTGACTCCCACTCATTTAAGTAATATCAAGGAGCCCATTCACCCATTTGACACAAGTAGGCTCAGTCAAGATTTAAATATTGTCTTTCGATAAAGTATAACCTTGTCCAGAGATATTGTCTATAAGATTTTTTGATGTTTTAATGCGTACTCTTTTAATAAAAGTTCGTAATCGTTCAGGTGAGATCTCTTGCTCTTTAGGCCAAAGGGTACGTTTAATCAACTCAATACCTACAATCATATTAGCATTTTGAACCAACAGTGCAAAAAACTCTCGCTCTCGTGGAGTGAGTTTGACAAGCTGCTCTTTTTGATACAAATTTTTACTGTTTTTATCAAACATAAACTCTTTATTGATATTCATATAACGTCGGTTATGTAACTTTAAAGCAATTTTATCAATGTGATGTAAAAGTTCATCGGGATCAAACGGTTTAATAAAGTATTTATTTATCCCCACATCAATGGATTTAAGAAGTTTTTCTTTTTCACTGAAAGCACTTAAAACAATAATATGTGCCTCTTTATTAATCTCTTTGATAGATTTTGCCATCTGTAAACCATCCATTTTTGGCATCATAATATCTGTTATAATAACATCAGGGTGTATTTTATTAAACTTATTGATCCCCTCTTCACCGTTACTTGCTAAAGTAACGCTCGCAAAATATTCACAAATGGCATCTTTTAAAAAAGTAGAGAGTTTTTTTTCATCTTCAACAATAAGAAGTTTTAAGTCTTTAAGTTGTTGTCGGTTAATCATCGTTATCCTTAAATATGTAAAGGTATGGTTACAGTAAAGAGGGCACCTGCATCTTTATTGGATACTTTTAGGGTGCCATTAAGACTCTTTTCAATTATAAGCTTTGACATAAAAAGCCCTAATCCTGTGCCACTGCTTTTATGTTTGGTTGTAAAATAGGGTTCAAAAATTTTATCTATATTTTGAGGCGCAATACCTCCAGCATTGTCCAAAAATTCAATCAAAGCAAAGCTTTTTTTTATGTAAGTTTTAATCACAATACGAGGCGTTTGTATTTGGTGAAGTTTAAACATATCTGTACTGTTTTGAATAAGATTAATAATGACTTGTTCCAGTTCATTTTTAACCCCTAAAACCTCAATCTCTTCATACTCACATGATACGTTTATATTCTCTCGTGTAATCATTTTTGAAAGTATCTCTAAAGCTTGTGAGATGGCCTCATTTAATAAAAATGGTTCGACATCCTTATGTGGGTCAAAAAAGTTAGAAAAGTCATCAATGGT
The DNA here is from genome assembly GCF_004116335.1 of Candidatus Marinarcus aquaticus. NCBI lineage: Bacteria > Pseudomonadati > Campylobacterota > Epsilonproteobacteria > Campylobacterales > Arcobacteraceae > Candidatus Marinarcus > Candidatus Marinarcus aquaticus. The sequence continues at coordinate 339,533 of NZ_PDKN01000002.1, read as the reverse complement.
TTGAGACATCGATTTGATGATTTTTTTACCCTCGCTGTAGTACGCTTCAACACTTTTAATGTTTTTATCGTTCATCGCTTTTTTAATATTAAAAAATGTTAAGTTAAGCTCTGTAAGGGGTTGTCGCCATTGGTGTGCAATATTGGCCAACATTTGCCCCAATGAAGCCATACGTGATTGCCAAAAAAGCAATTTTTGTTTCTCTTCATTTTTCTCAATTTCTTGTTTGACTCGTTGTTCTAACGTTTTATTGAGTTCGTGCAGTTGTTGTGTTTGCTCTTTAACACGCTCTTCAAGTGTTAAATTGAGTTGTTGAAGTTGGGCATCTTTTTGCTCTAGATTCTTTTTTAACTCCACTTCTTGCGTCACATCATAACGAATAGCAATAAACTCTTCTATGGCTTCTTTTTCATTAAAGATAGGAGTAATAGTGGTATTCAAATAGACCGTGCGACCATCTTTTGTTAAATTTTTAACCGTAGATTTATAAGTTTGTTTCTCTTGTTTAATCACACGCCAAAGCTCTTCAAAGTTAGAAGAGGGCACTTCAGGGTGTCGTACAATGTTGTGGTTTTTACCAATAAGTTCCTCTTTGGTGTAGCCTAAAAGATTGCAGAATTCCTCATTGACAAAGGTGATAATGCCATCAATATCAGTTTTTGAGACAATATTCGAGTGTTCTATTGCTTCTTGATATCGATTTGGCACCATATAAACAGCTTTTTTATTTTTGGTTCAATAAAATACACGCTTCTTTTGCATGATAAGTAATAATAATATCAGCCCCAGCGCGTTTGAAACTTAAAAGAGTTTCCATCATCACACGGTCATAATCAACTAAACCAGCATTCCCTGCATGTTTTAATATGGCATACTCACCACTTACGTTATAAACAGCCAATGGAAGTCTGGTTTCATTTCGAATATCTCTGATGAGATCTAAGTATGAAAGTGCTGGTTTCACCATCAATATATCAGCACCTTGTCGTTCATCTTCAAGTGACTCTTCAATCGCTTCAAGACGATTGGCTGGGTCCATTTGATAACTTCTTCTGTCCCCAAAGCTTGGTGTACTCTCAGCCACATCTCGAAATGGCCCATAATATGCACTTGCAAATTTAGTAGAGTAAGCCATAATAGGAAGATTTTCAAATCCATTATCATCCAAAGCAGTTCTTAAAGTCTCAATGATGCCATCCATCATTCCACTTGGAGCAATCATATCCGCACCTGCACGAGCATGAACCAATGCTTGTTGAGCTGAAATTTCTAAAGTTTTATCATTATCAACGGTTTGTGTTTTTGGGTCTAAAATACCACAGTGTCCATGGTCAGTGTACTCACAAAAACAAAGATCGGTTGCCACAAACATGGTTGGGAATTGTGCTTTTATGGCTTTAATCGTTCGAGCAATAATACTCTCTTCACACAAACACTCACTTCCCACTGAATCTTTAACATCTGGAATTCCAAACAGAATGATTGAGTTTAACCCCACCTTTTGAATCGCTTCACACTCTTTTAAAATCTCATCAATACTCATTTGAAAAACACCTGGCATTGATGACACTTCAGTTTTAATCTTTTCACCTTCTCTTACGAACAGAGGATAGATGAAGTCATTGGGTGTTAAGGTCGTTTCTCGAACTAAATCTCTTAAAGTTTCATTAATTCTTAATCTTCTAAATCTTTTAAACATTCTATTTACCTTTATTGGATATAATCTCGAATTCTAACAATTTAAGGTTTAAAGATAAATGAATATAATACAATCAAATATAGCGAATTTACCTACAAAATACGGAAAGTTTAAGATAAAAGCCTACAAAGATGAGGACCAAGAGCACCTTGCCATTATGAGTGAAAATTTTCAAGATTTAGATATACCCTATGTACGAATTCATTCAGAGTGTTTAACCGGTGACACCCTTGGAAGCTTAAAATGTGACTGCCAAAACCAGTTGGATTTGGCGTTAAAGTTCATTGCACAAGAGGGTGGTTTGGTGATTTATCATCGACAAGAAGGGCGGAATATTGGTCTGCTTAATAAAGTCAATGCGTATGCACTTCAAGATCAAGGTCGAGACACCATTCAAGCCAATGTTGAGTTGGGTTTTAACGAGGATGAGCGAGATTATCGTATCGTTGAACACATCTTTAAAGATTTGGGTATTAAAAAAATCAAACTTATCACCAATAACCCGAAAAAACTGGCGTACGTTGAATCACTTGGAGTTGATATAAAAGAACGAATACCTGCAATTACCAAATCAAACAAGTACAATAAAGAGTATATCAATACCAAAAAAGAGCAGATGGGGCACATGTTTTAATGCAGTTAAATAGAAGTAATTTTGAACCCCTTAACCTCAATTTGGATGAGCAGTTTTATGAGCGTTGTGAAAAGTTCGTGGCACTGCTTCAACAATGGGGAAAAGTTCATAACTTCACAGCTGAGCTTGAAACAGACCAAATAGAGAAGAACATCATAGACTCACTCTATCCCTTACAGTTTATCAACAACTTCACTTCATTTGCAGATATTGGTACAGGTGCTGGGTATCCGGGGCTTCTTATTGCCATTGCACAACCTCATATCAAAGGCGCATTGATTGAATCACGCAGCAAACGATGCGCTTTTTTAAGTTTTGTCAAAAATGCTTTAAAACTTGAAAACCTTGAAGTGATATGTGCAAGAGTAGAAGAGGTTGAAAACCAAGAACCTTTTGAATTAATCACTTCAAGGGCCGTAACAAACACCTCTTTACTGCTTCAACTGACGAAAAACATCAGTGATGAACACACCAGCTACCTCTTCTATAAAGGCAGCATGCTCAAAGAGGAGTTACAAGAGGCTAAGTTGAATAACTATAAAATAATCAACGTGCACGAACGAAACTATTTACATATACAAGGACAACAATGATTTTCAAGATTTTAGCTTTTATTTTTATCCTATTTTTAATCTATCTTATCTTTTTCAAAAAAGGAAGAGAGACTCAGATAAAACAGAATGAAAAGAGTAAAAGCGAACTTGAAGATATCATGGTAGAGTGTCCAACATGTAAAACATTTGTTTCAAAAGATGAAGCCATTTTAAGCAATGGACGATACTTTTGCTCAAAGGAGTGTCTGAAATGATTATTTTAGGTGATGAGATTGTTCCGTATGAAGCTTTGCACAAAGTAAATTGTGTTCAAGATGTTGCAAACACACCAGCAAACAGCACAGTTCTTTTTCCCTACAATAAAGCTTTGATGCAGTATTGTGCTCAAAACAGTGTGCCGTATGCAGTGCAAATCAATGAAGTCAAAGAAGGAATTTACGCCAATGCTTTAAAAGCACGTTATATCATTGCTTCATTTCAAACAGCAAAACAGATTCAACTCATTGCTGAAAACTACATGTATGATGCCAAAGTTCTTTGCATCATTGATTCAAACAATGAGCTTGAAAAAATAGCCAAAGCAGAGATTGACGGAGTGGTATATTCATCAATACTCTAGAGATATTAGCTGAAAATAAGGGAGTTTTAGATAATATCACTTCCTTAAAAAAGCAATTAATTGGAATAAAATGAAAGAAATTTTAGATGCAATTGTATTAATACTCTTTGTATTTTTTGTGGCCATGTTCATTATTGGCTTTAATAAGCAACAAATTCAAAAACACAAAGACAAACTTGACGAAATAGAAAAACGAAAAGAGAAGGATTCACACAATGACTAAACCACTGCTGATTGAAATTGGAGTAGAAGAGTTACCAGCCATTCCATTTTTAAACGAGTTACCCCATATTGAAAAAAAATGGCTTGCCATTTTAGAGCAATTCAATTTAGTATGTGAGTTTGATTTCTTTTATACTCCTAGACGTTTAGTACTGTGGCACAGAGAGTTTGCAACAGCGCAAGAAGACTCAGTTGTTGAGCAATTTGGTGCACCTGTTGCCATTGCTTACAAAGAGGGGCAACCCACAAATGCTGCCATTGGTTTTGCTAAAAAGTGCGGCGTAAGCGTTGAAGAGTTAAGCACAAAAGATACTCCAAAAGGGGAAGTTCTTTACTTCAAACAAGAGGTGAAAGGAACGGCTGTAAAAGAACTTTTACATGATATGGTGAATCTGTTTATTAAATCATTGGATTTTGGTAAATCAATGCGTTGGGCAAGCAATACAGAGAGCTTTATTCGACCAATTCGAAGTTTATGCGTTCTTCATGGGGAAGAGCTCATAGATGCAGAACTTTTTGATGTAAAATCACAAAAAGCCTCGTTTGCACACAGAATGGTTTCATACGAGCCATTTACCTTTGATTTTGCAGGGGATTACTTCTGCAAACTTGATAAACATGGAGTTATTCTCTATCCTGATGAGCGAAGAAAAATCATCTTAGAGCAAATGAAAACTTTAGAAAAAGAACAAGGCATCACCATAGAGATTGATGAAGAGCTTTTAGAAGAGGTTGTGGCAATTACAGAGTACCCAACAGCACTTTTAGGACAATTTGATGAACCTTTCTTGGAGTTACCAGAAGAAGTCATTGTAACCTCAATGAAAGAGCACCAACGATATTTTGCAGTGTACAAAAACAATAAACTGACCAATGCCTTTATCGTGGTTTCAAATGCCAAAACAGATGATTTCAGTAACATTATTGCAGGAAATGAAAAAGTGCTTCGACCACGACTTGCCGATGGTATGTTCTTCTACAGAAATGACCTTAACAATGGATTGAACAATGAAGGACTCAAAACATTAGTTTTCGTTGAAGGGTTGGGTTCCATGTATGACAAGTGTGAACGTGAAGCAAAAATTGCTTCACATTTAGCATCCGTTTTAAAAGAGAGCAACACTGAACTACTTACAAAAGCGGTGATGCTCTCTAAAGCTGACCTTTTATCAGAGATGGTATACGAGTTTACAGAACTTCAAGGACTGATGGGCTACTACTATGCCAAAGCAGCCAATGAAGATGAGCTGGTTTATACTGCATTAAAAGAGCAGTACCTTCCTGATGGAGAAGACTCTGAACTTCCATCAAACCTCTTTTCAAGCATCATTGCACTTTCATACAAAATTGACAATCTTATGGGACTGTTTAGTGTGGGTAAAATTCCAACAGGTTCAAAAGACCCATTTGGTCTCAGACGTGCGGCAGCTGGTATTGTTAAAATAGCCATTGAACATAAACTGAACTTAGATTTTGCAGCAGTGGTGAGTGAACTGAGCGTAAACTATCCAAACTTGAACCAAGAGCAACTCTTAGAGTTTTTTAATGAACGACTCTTTAAAATCTTTGATGTCAACCCTTCAGTACTTAAAGCAGTGCTAGGAAGTGGAGAAACCAATATTTTCAAGATCAGTCAAAAATTGTGTGCATTAAACCCTGTGGTATTAAGCAGTGATTTTAAAGAGTACAGTGCAACGTTTAAACGAGTGGCAAATATCATCAAAGATATTGATACCAACCATAAGTTAGAAATCAATCCTGAACTCTTTGAAGACGAAGCTGAAGAGGTTTTATATGTAAAATACAGTGAAGTAACACAGAAATCTTACTTAAGCTATGATGAAGAGTTAGAAGCACTTTTTGCACTGAAACCACAACTCGATGCATTCTTTGATAGCGTGTTTGTAAATCATGAAAACCCAAATATCAAAGCCAACAGAAAACATCTGATTGGTCTTGTGTATCAAGCGTTTAAAACCATTGCAGATATTAAAGAAATCACGGTTTAACAAATTAACTCTTTAAACTATTTTTTCTTAAAGATTAAATTGATTATAATAAATCATGAAAAAATTTTTTAAAAGAGTTCTTTATACATTGACCACACTCTTTTTTGTGGTCACTTTACTTTTTCACTACCTCTCTAATCGTGTGGTTGAAGAGCTTGAAATGATTAATCGTTTGCATTATGAAAACAGCTACTTAACCGATGCGGCCATCATTTGTATGCAACTGTATTTAATTGATCCCACACAAAGTAACAAAGAGACATGCATCAAAATAGAAGATGAAATAAAAGATAATGTCAAAGAGCTCAACAGCTATACTATTGCATCCATGTACTTAGATTATATGGATAACAACCGCTAATTAACCGCGTGCAAACTTCTTAAACTCTTCGATAAGTTGCAGTTCTCTTGTATAAAGATATTTTTTAAAGACATCTTCATTGATTTTAGGTATTTCAAAAGTAATGCCAATAATATAATAATCCTCCATTGGTGTAATTTTTAAAATTTTACCTTGAAAGTTAGAGATACAGAGTTTATCAACATAATAAGCCAAGTCTGATTCAGGTATTTCAAAAGCCAATTTCAAATCAATAAGGGTATCTTCTTTGAAAAAATCAGGCAAATGTTTGATCTTAAACGTCAAGTTATTAATCGAGATAGACACCAGTGTAATATCAATTTTAGCGCCACCTTTTTTATATGCCATGAGTTTCATATCAGAAGAGGGTACAATACGTGCATATTTTCTTCTTTTAGGCGTATACTCAATAAATTTCAGACCACTTAAAGCAACTTGACCATTTTTATTGTCAATGCTTAAAAGTTTTCCTTCAATATCACCTGAAAGATACTCTGATTCAATGATGGTTTTTCCATTAAACTCAATTGCTTTGGTTTGTATTTTTCGCGTTTGAATTTCAACATAATCTTTATGAATATAAACAATGGTTCCTTTGTGAATAATGGGAATACCCTTATAATCACTGATCAGTTGAATTTCATTGTTGTTCTCTTCGAGTGCTTTTAATGACTCAATAGGTGACTCAGACGATACCTTTTCACTCAATGCATTGATTGGAGTAGTCATTGCCATTCCTCGCACCAATGCATTATGTAACAACAGTTTATCAATTGGTTTTGGAAGAAAATCAACGATACCTGTATGCACCATTTTTAATACAGTAGTGGCATCTTTTTTCGTTGATACAACAATAATTTGTGCATTTCGATTCACTTTTTTAATATTTTTAATCAGTGCCAAACTGTTCATTTCTTCAACTTCATACTCTGTAATAACAATATCAGGTTGGTGTTTTTTGTAACTTTCTAAAGCGCGTAAGCCATCTTTTTCAAAAATCAACTCTTTAAAAATATTTTTAAAATTCTCTTTAAAAAAATCTATTGTTTCACTCTGTGTTTCAACAATAAGTGCAGTTAAATTTCTGGCAAGTTTTTTTAACTCCGCAACTCTTTGCATGGTTTCTCCGCTTTTGTATATATAATAATTATAGCAGAGTCTAGATAAATATTGTTATAACCATTAATCAGCTATAATCTAAATAAAATAATCACACAAGGAGAGTTATGAGTCAACTCACTATTTTGCACAATCCACGCTGTTCAAAATCCAGAAATGCACTACAACTGCTTGAAGATAATAAGTGTGATTTTAAAGTTATTCCATATTTAGAAGCAACTCCAAATAAACAGGAGTTAAGCCATATTATTAAACTTTTAGGCATTAAACCCAGTGAACTTTTAAGAACCGGTGAAGATATTTATAAAGAACTGAATTTAAAAAATGAACATGATGAAGACAAAATCCTTGATGCCATGGTAGCTCACCCTAAACTTATTGAACGTCCTATTGTTATCAAAGGCGATAAAGCAGTGATTGGACGACCGCTAGAAAACGTTAAGGAACTCATTAAATAGATGCACGAGAAATCAAAACGAATCAAATATATCCGAGTATTAGAGAAATTCTTTAAACGTAATATGTCACTTTTAAAACTTGACAATTTTGATTTTGAACTCTATAAAGAGCGTACACTAAAAAACTACGAAGAGATGAAAAAAGCGCAAAGTGTTGATTTGAACTCCCCTTATTTAGTCGCTCTTAAAAACTACATTGATTTGGTCTTAAGAAGCATCGAACACCACTCTGAAAGCTTTGAAAATGAAAAAGAGATGCTTTTAAAAGAGGCCAACTTGCTTCAAAAAGAGAAGAATCGAACCAGCTATAAAAAAGACAAACACAAAAATCAAAACTTTTATGATGGATATTAATGCAAGACGAGCATAAAACCTATAAACTCTCTGGTGTACTTAAAAAAGTACTTTACTGTAATGAAGAGACCAAATACTGTATTGCTGTTTTAGAAAACAATCAAAAAATTTGTGGACAATACTTTGATACCAGCATTGAAAAGATTGTAGGAGAAGAGATTGTTTTAACAGGAAACTGGATTACACATAAAAAATATGGCGTACAATTTGAGTTTGAAACACTTGAGCTCAAAGAGGCTGAACTCTTTTTCTTTTTAACCAAAATTGTCAAAGGTGTCAGTAAAAAAATGGCACATGAGATGCTTGAAAAATATACAGAAGAAGAGCTTGTTGAAATACTCAATAACAAACCCAGTGAACTGCTCAATTTTAAAGGCATCAAAGAGAAAAAACTTCAAACCATTTTACAATCTTGGCAAAAATTTAAACACTTAAGAGAACTGGGTTCATTTCTTTCAAAATACAGAGTTACCAGCAATCTTATTACTAAAATCTATGCGCACTTCAGTGAAGTAGAAAACCTCATAGAACGTCTGAAACAAAATCCATATATTCTCATACAAGTCAAAGGTATTGGTTTTAAAAAAGCGGATGAAATTGCACTTTCACTGGGACTTGATGCAAAAAGTCAATTTCGAATTATGGCATGCATGAACTTTACACTGCGAGAGTATTGTGACAACAACGGGAACTCTTCAATTTCAAAAGAGCATCTTTACAGACTGTTGGATGAAGCTTTAAACTTTCACAATGAAGAGGTGTTATATGAGTCTTGCCTCCACACCATGCTTGCCCAAGAGGAGATATCGCAAACTTCAGAAAACCGTTTTGCTCCGCGTATGCTTTTTTATGCAGAAAGCAGAATCTTAGAATTCTTTCAAAACAGAGCTAAAGAGTTGCCCAATAAAAAAATTGTATCCAACTTTAAAGAGTACATTGAAAAAAAAGAGAAGAGTCTGGGATTTGAACTCAGCAGTGAACAAAAGCACGCTGTTGAAATCATCAATGAAGGCAGTAATACACTCTTTTTAATTGGTTATGCCGGTACAGGAAAGTCCACCTCAAGTCGAGCCATTTTAGAACTGCTTGAAGAGATTGTACGTTATGATGATATCATGACCATTGCTCTAAGTGGGATTGCTTCACAGCGAATATCTGATACGACTGGGTACAACAGTGCTACCATACAATCTTTGCTGGTACAACACAAAGATAAAGAGTATTTCCCTTATAAAGTCATCTTACTTGATGAAGCTTCCATGGTCAACAGTGTGACTTTTTATCAAGTCATCTCCAAGATTCATCCAGATTCTATCTTTATCGTCGTTGGAGATGATGGTCAGCTTCCTGCTATTGGCGCAGGAAATATTTTGCATGATTGCATCAAATATGAACTCGCACCCGTATGCAAACTCACAAAAATTTATCGACAAAATGAGCATCAAGCCATTGCCGTTATTGCCAATGAGATACGACAAGGTGAAATTCCTCAATATCAAGATGAGTATGAGGATTTTAAATTTTATGACATCTCTATAAACAACTATTATGCAGCAAAAAATTCTCAAACCCAACAAAATTTTGCACAATTACGAAATGAAAACACGGAGCGCATTTTAAACTCTATTTTGCATATTGCAAGTGGTTATATCAAAGAATTATATGCATTGATTAAAGAGAAAAAAATCAATAAAGCGTTAACACTCTTTCAAATTATCACCCCCATGAAAGGTGGTGTTTTAGGAGTGGAGAACCTCAATATTCAACTGCAACGTCTCTTTAATTCAAGTCGTGAAACCTCAAAACAGACACGTTTATATGAGTATAAACTCATGGATAAAGTCATACACATTAAAAATGAAAACATGAAAGCTCAAACCATGCATATGTATAAAACAAGTTCGAGTGATTTTGTTGAAAAACGTGTTTTCAATGGACAATTGGGGCTTATCATCAAACTTGATTTTGATGAAGAAAAATGCATTGTATTGTACCCCAATGATGACATGGTCGTTTTTTATGACTTTGATATGCTCGATTCTCATTTGAGTTTAGCATACTGTTTGACCATTCATAAAACCCAAGGAATGGAGTATGAAAATGCACTTATTCCCATGACTTTTTCTCATTATATCATGCACAATACAAAACTTCTTTACACCGCCATCACACGAGCTAAAAAAATGTGTCATATCGTAGGAGAAGAGGATGCTTTTAAGAGTGCATGTAAAAGAATAGAGACCACAAAACGAGAATCAGTGATTAATGACATTCTCAAAGAGCATTTTAACTAATATAAAAGCTACTTTTTTGTAATATAAATCAAAAAATTTATAGGACAATATTTTATGATTACATGGATGCAAAGACACAAGAAATGGTTAGTAATTACAATTTGGATCAGTACGATTGCGTTTATTGGTGCAGGTTTTGTAGGATGGGGGTCGTACGATTACGGTAAAAAATCAGGTGTAGTTGCAGTTGTAGGTGATCGAGAGATCTCTTTAGATGAATATCAAAGAGAGTACAGCAACCTTTATGAGCAATATGCTCGAATGTTAGGTGGACAGTTTAACCAAGAGATGGCAAAACAGTTTAATCTTTCTGATGCTGCATATAACTTGGTGATTCAAAAAAATCTTATTCTTTCATATGCAGATGAACTTGGGTTGGATGTAACTGATGAAGACATCGCAAAAGAGGTTGTCAAATATAAAGCATTCCAAAAAGATGGAAAATTTGACAAAAATACCTACGTACAAGTGCTCGCACAAAACAGAACCAATCCTGTTGAATTTGAAAACTCTTTAAAAAGAAATCTTCTTTTAAATAAAATCGAGTCAATTTTAAATGTTCAAGCCAATGACAAAGAGATTGAAAACATTGGAAAACTGCTTTTCATTGAAGATAACATCAACATGACTGTACTTGATGCCAATGAAATCAAAATCGATGTCAAAGAGGATGCACTTAAGCAATATTGGGAAACCAATAAAAACAACTACATGTCTGATACTGCTTATGAATTAGAGACAAAAGTAATTCCTTTAATCAAACAAGATATCTCAGATGAAGAGATTTCAACATACTACTCAAAATTCAAAACCGACTTCACACATGAAGATGGAAAAATAAAAACACTTGAAGAGGCAAAAGCAGACATCATCAATGCTATTTTAATCAAAGAGACAAAAAAAGAGGCACTAAAAACCTATTTGGACCTTAAAAAAGCAAAAGCACAGTTTGATGCAACCTCAATGGTATATGAAAATGAGTTACTCTATCCAGTAGAAAATATCAAAGAGATTCAAACAACTCCTGCAGGAGAGGTATTAAAACCATTTTTATACAACAATGAATACATCGTTGTAAAAGTCAACAGTAAAAACGACCCACAACCTTTAAGCTACAATGAGGCAAAACCTGCAGCCAAAGAGGCATACATTGCACAAGAGCGACAGATTCAAATTGCACAAAAAGCAAAAGCAATGCTTGAAAACTTCAAAGGTTCAAATGTTGGCTATGTTAACCGAACATCGGTGAATAAACTGCCAGGTCTTTCTCAAAATGAAGCAGCAGACTTTTTAAATCAACTTTTCAATGCCAACAGTGTAAAAGGTTCAATCACATTAAACAATAAAATTGTGTTATATAAAATCAATAAATCACGACTCAATGAGATTGATACGAGTAAAAAAGAGGTGGTTGAATCTACTTTATCAAACTTACAAAACAGTGAGTTAATGTCGAATTTAATCAGTAATTTAGAGAACAGATATGAAATTCAATCATCAGTCAATGATGAATCAAAGGATAAATAATTGAGTGATACTATTTTAGCTATAGATATTGGTTCGTCTAGTATAACAGCAGTAATAGCTCAAAATGATTTAAACAATAAAATAAATATTTTAGGTGCTAAAGTTGAAGAGAGTGAAGGGATCAATAAAGGGTTAATCACCAACATCGAAGTAGCATCAGAAGCCATTAAAGAAGCTGTTAAAAGTGTTGATGAAGGTACTGCAAGTAAAATAGACTCCACTTATGTCTCTATTTCTGCTGCATACACCAAAGGGGTAAGAAGTTCAGGAAGTGTGAACGTGCCAAATGGACAAATCACTCAAACTGAAATCAATCAAGTTTTACAAATGGCACTGTATAACGCCACCATTGTACCTGAGTATGATGTGGTGCATGTACTGCCTATTTATTATAAAGTGGATGACTCTCAACTCATTGATAATCCACTGAATATGAATGGAGCCCGACTTGAAGTTGCAGTCTATATTGTAACAGCGAAAAAGACTGCACTGACCAACATCAAATCGGCTTTAAAAAGCTCAAATCTAGAGATTAAAAACTTTGTATTAAGCGGTTATGCTTCTGCCATTGCTGTATTAAACGAAGAACAAAAACGATTTGGAGCTGCAATTTTAGATATCGGAGGAAGCACGACTGATATCGTCTGTTTTAAAGGCAAATCAATTGTATACAATGACTTCTTGCCAGTTGGGTCTATGAATATCACTAATGACCTCTCTATTATGCTAAGAACACCACCCAATGCAGCTGAAACCATTAAGATGAAGTATGCCAACTTACACAGTGGAAGTGCTTCTGGACATGAAGATGAAAGCACCATTAAAAAGATTAAAATCCCCATCATTGGAGATGAACAAAACACAAAAGAGATGCCTTTAGACTCTGTACAAACCATCATTCATGCACGAGTTGAAGAGATTTTAGTCTTAGCTAAAGAGCGGATTAAAAAAAGCGGTATCTCAGACTCATTGGGTGCAGGAATTGTCATCACCGGTGGTATGAGTCAACTGCCAGGCATTAAAGAGCTTGCCGAACTTATTTTTGATAACATGCCTGTAAAAATTTCCAATCCCGTCAATATTCGAAACGGTTACATGAGTTTTGATGACCCGACCATGTCAACGATTGTAGGACTGCTTCTTTATGGACTTGATCCCAATCCAAGCTATGAGTTAGACTCAAACAAACAACTTCGATATAAAAAAGAGATTCAACAGCCTAAAGCTGCACAAGAACAAGCAAAACAGGCTCCAACACAAACGGTGTCTTCACAAGAAGAACAAACAGATGCATTACCAACAATTTCTAAAAAAGATAAAGCCAAAGGTGTTTCAAAATTCTGGAACAAAGTGGCGGAGTGGTTCTAATGAGTAATGATAATTTATTTGACGCGAAGGATATAACTGTGCAAATGCCCAACCAAGTACTTTCTGACAATGTTGCAAAAATCTCTGTCATTGGAGTAGGAGGTGGTGGTTGTAATATGGTTGACCATATGATCAACGAAGGCAGTCATAAGATCGACCTCATTGCAGCCAATACAGACTTGCAAGTTTTACATATCTCTAAAGCACCTAAAAAGATCCAATTGGGACTTAAACTCACCAAAGGATTGGGTGCAGGAATGAAGCCTGAGGTAGGGCGCGATGCAGCCATTGAGAGCTATGAAGACATTAAAAGTGCCATTGGTAAATCGGATATTGTCTTTATTGCTGCTGGTCTTGGTGGGGGTACAGGAACAGGTGCTGCTGCCATCATTGCAAAAGCAGCTAAAGAGATTGGCGCACTCACTGTTTCAGTTGTAACCAAACCATTTGCATGGGAAGGGAAAAAAAGAGCAGGACTCGCAAACTTAGGACTTGAAGAGCTTAAAAAAGTGAGTGACTCTATCATTGTCATTCCAAACGATCGATTACTTGAAATCATTGATGAAAATATTGGTATGAAAGATGCCTTTAAAATCATTGACAACATTCTATTTCAAGCCGTTAATGGTATGAGTGAAGTCATTTTAAATCCAGGTAATTCTGATATTAATACCGACTTTGCTGATGTTAAAACCATCATGCAACATAAAGGTATGGCACTTATGGGTATTGGTAAAGCCAAAGGAGAAAATGCAGCCAACAGAGCACTAGAACATGCCATTGACTCTCCACTGCTTGATAAGATGTCATTAAGTGGTGCAAAAGGGATGTTGATCCACTTTAACATTCATCCACAAGTATCACTCTTGGCCATCAACAACGTTATGGAAACCATCCATGATACGATTGATTCTAACGCCGAAGTAATCTTTGGTACCACTTCTGACCCAACACTGGAAAAAGATGAAGTTAAAATCACGATTGTAGCAACAGGATTTGCTTCTCAGAACCACTTATCAAAAGAAGAAGAGAGTGATGAAAGTGAAAAGAGTGAGAATATTGTACACAATAACGAAAACAACCTCGACACACCGCCATTGATGCGACACTACGAGATCAAGTACAACCTTAAATAAAAAGAGTCAGAGTCCATACTCTACTCTTTAATAATCACCACATCATAAGAACTTTTTTTAATCACCAACGCTTTTGAACTTGGTACCACGCCAAAACGATTTAAATCTTTAATTTTACCCTTGTAGCCTTCAATCTCACTTTCAAGCTTCTCAATGCGCTCATTGAGCTGTAAAATCAAATCCACACCAGCTAAGTTAATACCCATTTCACGTGTGAGTGTCAACACGGTTTTGATATGATCAATGTCTTTTTGGGAATATAAACGAATCTTACCATTTGTTCGAGAGGGTTTGATTAAACCTTCTCGTTCATATTGTCGCAGAGTTTGAGGATGAATACTTAAAATCTCAGCTACAGCTGAAATCAAATAAACCGGTTCAGTGTACGCTTTTGTTTCCATCTTATGCTCCTGGTAACTTCTCTTGCAGTTGTTGCACAAGCTCTTCATCTAAATCTTCGATTTTTGGTAACACAATATTGGCTTTAAGGTATAAATCCCCTTTGGTACCTGTTTTACGATTTAAAACCCCCAACTCTTTGACTCTGAATTTTTGATTCTGTTTAGTGTTTGCAGGTACTTTAAGCGTCAACTCTTTATGAATGGTCTTAATTTGTACTTTATCTCCAAACAAAGCAGTTTTTAAAGGAATATCAAAGCTCTTTATTAAAGTAGAACCATCTCTTTCATACTCAGGACTTTGTGCCACATTGACTTTGATAATCAAATCTCCTCGTTGACCTTGATAACTCTTACCTTTCCCTTTGGCTCTGATTTTTTGACCATCTTCAACCCCTTCAGGGATTTTAATATCAAAACTGTCATTGTTTAAAGAGATGTGTTGTTTTCCACCTAAGACGGCCACATCAAACGGTATGGTGATTTGTGCTGAAATGTCTAAATCAGGAGCTCCAAAGCCAGAACCTCCAAAACCTCCACCAAAAGGGTTTCCTCCAAAAGAGGCACCACCAAATCCAGCCCCACCGCCAAACATTTGTCGAAGAATTTCATCTAAATCGACATGGCTTCCTTGATTTCGTGCAAAATCATGGAAGTTTTGACCACCAAACATTTGATCACCAAATTGGTCATACTGTTGTTTCTTCTCAGGGTCACTTAAAACTTCATATGCTGCATTGATCTCTTTAAATTTATCCTCAGCATCTTTCTCTTTATTGACATCAGGATGATACTTTCTTGCTAATTTTCGATATGCTTTTTTAATCTCATCCGGTGTTGCGCTTTCACTGACTTCAAGCGTCTTATATAAACTTTTTGCCATAAACTAATCCTAAAATAAAATATTCGTTTTTAAAGTCACATTATAACATAAAGTTGAGTCGATGTCAATCAACTTTAATAGAGCTCTTTAGTCATGATTGGCAGAGTGATAGTAAAAGTGGCACCTGTGAAGGTGTGTTCATGATAATCAAACGTTGTGTTTTGAACTTCAATACTGCCTTGCATGCTCTTCTCTATAATTTGATGCGTCATATAAAGTCCCAAGCCCGTTCCTTGACTTTGGTGTTTGGTCGTAAAGTAAGGTTCAAACACCTTTTTCATAATATTTGTTGGAATTCCTTTGGCATTATCCGTCACTTTTATAATGGCATTAGAACCCTCTTGATAAATTTTTATAAAAATATATTTCTCTTTGATATTATGTTGTATCAAAGCATCTTTTGCATTGTCAATCAGATTTAAAAAGGCTTGTGTTAGCTCATTTTTATAGTTATGAATTTTCAAAGAAGATTTAGCCTCAATATGCACTTCAACTTTATGATGTTTAAGCATACTTTCTACAATAGATATATTTTTTCGTATATTCTCTTCTAAATCAAACTCTACAATATCTTTATCTCCTGAAATAAAGTCTCTGAAGTCATTGATTGTCTGAGAAAGGTGCATGGAGTTTCTTACAATACCATCTAAACACTCATTAAACAACTCATCGGTGAGCATATTAAACTCTTTTTGCAATTTTGCGCCACTTGCTGCAGTAGTAATCGCACTTAAAGGTTGACGCCATTGATGCGCAATGTTTCCTATCATCTCTCCCATGGCAGCCATTTTGGCTTGTTCAGAAATGAGTCGGTCACGATACTTTAACTCCGTTAAATCAACAATGGTTAGAATTTTATAGTGCCGTTCTTTAAAATCGGCCTCTTTTAACTTTACCAACGCAGGAAAAGTAGAACCGTTTTTCAAACGCATCGTTGCTTCAAAGGTTGCAGCTGCATTGTTTAAATTTAAACTTGCACTTTCAAAGAAATAAACGATATCTTTTTGTAAGCCTTCTTCTTTTGAGTTTAGTCCAAACAGCTCAACCCCAACATCATTGATATTCACCGATTGATTGTTTTCATTAAAAATAACAATCGCTTCCATAGTGGCATTCAAAAGAAACTCAAACTCCTCAATGGACTCTTCAAGTTGTCCTTTGATTTGTAAAACTTTTTGATGTTCCACTTCAAGATTTTGTTTGGCTCGGGAGAGTTTAAAATTGGTTTCTCGAAGCATTGTACTGTCGTATACGTAGATGATTACAAGCTTTTTTTGTACATCATAAGGGGTGACCGTAACATTTTGTTGCATGTTATAAAAAACACGATCAGTGATCTTATTTTTATACTCAATATTAAAAAAAGATTCATTTACTTCAGTGGTGTAAAAAGTAGGAGAGTTGAGTGTTAAAGCTGCTTTAATCTTCCGTTTGAGCTTATTTTTATTAATATCAGGAAAAATGTCTAAAATATTTTTATTGAGAATCTCGTCAAGAGAGATGTTAGTACGAGTCTCCAACCAACGATTCCAAAATAGCACTTCTAAATCTTCATTTAGAAGTATAATTCCGTTATCAACTGTATCACATATCAAACTGGTCTTATCTAAATAATCCATTACAACTCGTCTAAAATTTTATCCAGAAGTTCTTTGATGAATTCAATTGTATCATCGGTCGTTAAAATCAACAATTCTCCACGAATATTTTGGTTTTCAAACTGTAAAATCGTTGAGATAATAATCACTTGTTGATATTTATCAATGAAATTACTGTCCATCTCATCTAAAGAGTTTAACAGTTTCACTGATGGTGGTGAAAAAGAGACCTCTATTTCCATCTCTTCAGCAAATTTGCTGATGGTTGAAGAGGAGAGAATATTGGTAATCTCTAAAATCACATCACTGATCTCATTTTGATCGTCCAATTCTTCATCTTCTAAGCCAAATTCATGCGCAAGATTTTTACTTGAATCTTCATCAATAATAAAAAGATTCTCACTTGAAAATTTTCCATTAATCAGTTGTGTTGCAAGATATTGTGGCATCCCCACTTGTACTTGATTTTCTAAATGCTCTTTAAGATATTTGGTTTCAATGATATTAATCTTTGGGATAGAGAGTGTTGCAAATGCATCTAAAATCTCAGAAATTGCTGCTGTTCCTGAACCATAGGCAATATTAATTAACTCTTGTAAACAGTCTTGTTGGTCTTCACTTAAAATTTCTGATTGCATGTTCTGTTTCTTTTATTTGATTTTTTCTAATATTTGTTTCATTTTTACATCACTGATTGGTTTTTTCACAAAATCAATCGCACCATCTTCTCGTACTTGGCTCATTGAACCTTGTTGGATATCAGCAGAAACTACAATCACTTTTGCATTGGAATCAAACTCTTTAATCAATTTAAGTGCATGAAAGCCATCCATAATTGGCATGGTCAAATCTAAGAAAACCACATCAAAAGTATTCTCCTTGTATAAATTAACGGCTTCTTCCCCGTTTTGTGCTTGTAAAATTTCATCTTCTTGCCCTTCACGGCAGTCAGAGAATATTTTAATCAGCATTTTTCGTGCCATTTTTGAATCATCGGCTACTAATACTTTCATAAACAAACCTTCTCTTATTTTTATATCTTATTTTACCCAAAAAAGATTAAAAGAAATAAACATTTTACGAAAAGTATGGTATAAATGTGCTATGTTTACGAAAGATGAATGGACTCAAGAAGAGTTATACAAATACAGTTTAGAGCTGGAAAAACACAATATTAAAGTGGTTTTAATTGACACCATCCTCAAACCTTTAGAGAACATTGAAAGCATCACATATAATCCCTATGAAATGAGAGAGTTCCCTAAAGGAAGTATCTTTGTTTTTTATTGTGATACAGGAAAAACAACCAAAGAGCGACTCAACTACTACAAACAAAAGTTTCCAGAATACCATTGTGTAAGTCTTCGAGGTGGAAGAGGGTATTGGCGTCCCAATTATCGATTACAAAATGAAATAGAAAGTAATATATGAAAAAATATGATTATATTGTTGTGGGTGCAGGTATTGCAGGGTGTGCAACAGCCTATTATCTCAAAAAAAGTGGTCAAAATGTTCTGATTGTTGATAGACTTGATTCAACATCTAAAAACGCCAGCAGCACAGCAGGTGGATTTTTATCGCCACTTTTAGGTAAACCCAACACCTTTAAAACATTGGTCACTCAAGCTCTTAAGTTCTCAATTGATTTTTATAAAAAAGAGTTTCCCGAGTTTCTTATAAACAAAGGAGTTATTCGAATACCCAAGGATGAAGAGGATAAAATGAAGTTTGAATCGTATCTACCTCATATGGATTTTGAGTATGAACTCAAAGAGGAGGGTTGTTTTTTTCCTATAGGTTCACAAGTATTTACTTATAATCTTTGTCAAGAACTCATTAAAAGATGTGATAAAAAATCTAATTATGATATTAAACATATAAGTTACATCAACGATGAATATATTCTTAATCATGAATTGATTGCATCCAACCTTGTGTTAACAACCGGAGCAGATGTATCGTTAATAGAGGAAAAATACTTTAACATTCGCCCTGTTTGGGGGCAAAGAATTGATATAGAAACCAACAGTTGTATTGATGTTAACTACCATAAAGAGTGTTCACTCTCTACGTCACAAAAACTAAAGAACAGCCATACTTACAAAGTCAGCATTGGTGCAACACACCATCGATTTAATCAAGATAGTCTTGAGCAAAAAGAGTGTTTAAGAGCTCCCACAGAGAAAAACTTTATACGCTTAAGTTGCGATGAAAACAGCATTAAAAATGATACAGAACTTTTATTAAATAGAGCCCGTGATATTCATGAACTTAATGATGTGAAACTACTTGATATAAAAATAGGAGCCCGCGCTTCAAGTGTTGATTATTTTCCCATGGTCGGTGAACTTATTGACTCACAAAAAACTCTTAATATGTTTCCATACATAAAAAATGGGACACATGTACCACATGAACGATTTGTTCGATATAAAAAACTTTTTGTACTCAATGGATTGGGTGGTCGAGGTTTTGTTTTAGGCCCTTATTTGGCACAGCAACTTGTCGATCACATGGTCAATGGCACTCAATTACAAACAGATATTACAACCGATCGTCTTTTTATACGTTGGGCAAAGCGTCAAGCGTAAGTTAATCTTCTGTTTATTTTAACATGATAGAATTCTGTACATTTTTTTATAAAGGATTTTATAGTGATTAAAAATATCATAAAACTCGTTTTTTTAGGTGTTGCAGCCTTTGCTGTGTTGGTTTTTATTACAGCTGAAAAACCAACTGAAATGAATGCTTCACAAGGATTATCAGAACAAAATTTAACCTTATCAAGTCTTCCAAACACTTTTGAATTGGTTGGAAAAGATCAAATTGTTAATAAAACTGAACTCTTTAAAGAGAATCAAGAGACGCTCTTAATTGTAGGAAATCATGACTCTTTAGCCGTTGTTAAAGATTTACCAAGATTTTTTGATATCTCTTTACCGTATGTGATGGTTGCAAACATTTCAAGCGCACCATGGTTTGTAAAAAAAATGTTCATTCCTGGTAAACTCGAGGAACTTAATGAACACAGTAATATACCTATGATTTATGATTTTGAAGGCAACATGGTCAATGCATTAGGAGTTACAAATAATGCAAAAACTGCGTTCAGTGCCTATAAAATCAATATAGATGGTACCATTACAAAACTTCTTGAAGGAGAAGTAAAAGAGGGTGCTTTAGATGGTACAATGAGTAAAGAAGAGAAAAAAGAGGCACTTCAACCACTTGTAGAGATGTTATAATCGATGCTTTTGCATCGATTTAACACTCAATTTGGCATACACATACGCTAAAACAGTTAAAATGACATAAATGGCTACAATAAAATAGAGTTGTTTAATTTGAGTCACCACTTCATAATAGATAATCATACACGTTCCCATAAACAGCGCAACCATTGAAAGCAGAGTAATCCATAAAGAAGAATTCGTTTTATCTCGTATCCTATAATTCGCATATGCCATCAAGAACGAAACCAATAAAAACGTCACACTTCCAAACTCTAATATAACTTGCAGATCACCTAAAACAATCAATAATACAGCAAATAAACCCATACAAATCACAGCCAAAGTCGGAATGTTTTGATTTCGTTTGGCAAGTTGCTTAGGAAAGTAGCCATCTTGAGCAATCACAGACATCTGTCTTGATGCCCCAAAAAGTGTGCCATTAATTGCACTGCATGTAGCTAACACCGCACCAAGGATAACCAAATGCGTACCAAAATGCCCCAAACTCTCTTCTGCCCCAGCAGCAAGAGCATACTCTTTATTTTGAATGATATTTTCAAAAGGGATGGCTAAAATAGCACCCAATGAGATAATAACATAAATCATAACCGCTAAAAATATTGCACTGTAAATTGCTCTGGGAATATTTTTAGAAGGATTATCCATCTCATTGACCGCATTTATAACCAATTGAAAGCCTTCATAGGCCACAAATGTTAAAGAAGCAACAATTAATATAGAAAGCACAGAAATATCCATATTGTTTTCTAAAAGGTTTGGTAAAGTGGTTTGAGAGTGATTAATTAAAGAAAAAGAGATTACTACAAGAATAACCAATTTAGTATAAACCATCAAATCCTCTATTTTTCCCATGCCTTTGACACTCCAAAGATTGATGGATACGAACAAAGTAATTGCAGCACAAGCAACCATTTTACGCAACAGTTGATCATCTGCAAAGGGAAAACCACTAATCGCGTATGAAGAGAACGTATATGCATACAATGCAATGGTACTGATATAACCAAAAATAACCCACCAACCAATTAAAGAACCCGCAAACGAAGAGTGAGGGAAAGTTCGTTTAAAAAAAGAGTAGGTTGCACCTTCATCTTTATAATAAACACCCAATTTAATGTAAGAGTATGCAGCTAAAGCAGCTATCATGCCACCTAAAGTAATCGCAAATGGTGTAAAAGCACCTATCATCGATACAGAAATACCCAAAACAGTAAAGATGCCTCCACCGACCATTCCCCCTAATGCAATGGCAATAAGCTCCAATAATCCTAAAGATTTTCCTCTGTTTCTGTGTATAATGTCTGCTTTCATCTTCTATCCGTATCTTTTTAAACCATTATAACGAGAAAATTTTTAGAAAAGGTTATCTTAAAAACAAAACTAGTCTTTCTCTCTTATAGTGAATTAATTTAAATTGTGTCATATTTGACACTCAAACAAACTACAACAAGGAGATTACAATGAAACATGAATTGATGGCCTTACCGTATGAATTAGATGCACTTGAACCATATATGTCTAAAGAGACACTGGAGTATCACTATGGAAAACATCATCAAACCTATGTGACCAAACTAAATGGTTTAATTGAAGGAACAAAATATGAAAACCTCTCCTTAACTGATATTATCAAAGAGTCCGATGGTGGAGTATTTAATAATGCTGCACAAGTATTTAATCATGATTTTTTTTGGAAAGGATTGGTGCCTAATGGTTCTGAAATACCACAAAGTGTTACAGATGCCTTAACGGAAGCATTTGGTTCAGTTGAAACATTTAAAGAGGCCTTTACCAATGCAGCTGTGAATCATTTTGGTTCAGGATGGGCATGGTTAGTTAAAGATGATCATGGACAATTAACCATTATATCAACACCTAATGCAGCCACACCTATTACCGAAGGTTTAACGCCTCTGTTAACATGTGATGTATGGGAACATGCTTATTATATCGATACACGAAATGCTCGACCAAAATATTTAGAGAATTTTTGGGCATTGGTTAATTGGAATTTTGTAGCACAAAATTTAGAAGGATAAAAGAGAGGAAACTCTCTTTTATTTAGCTGTTCATTCTTCCTATAGCACAACTGACAAAACTTTTTGCCGTGGTTGTTGCTTTTTCAAAACCACTTAATTCATCACTTATAAGAGGATAACCCATTTTACGAAGTTTTAATTTTAAATCTTCCATTTGATTCTCTTCCATTTCAAGTCTGATTTGACGAGGATGAACATCTAAATTCACCTCCACATCACCAAACTCTTCATTTAAACCTTTAATCAAAGTCTTGGCACAACCACCACACTTTACGTTTAATACTTCAAATGTCTGTTTCATATTCATCAACTTTCAAAAAATTTATTTTCATACAATGCATCAACAAGCTCTTGTACAGATCCAACTGACTTTGCAAAAAGTGTTCTTTGTTCACTGGTGAGTTTAAGCTCAATCACTTTCTCAACCCCATTTTTTCCTAACATCACAGGAACGCCACTAACAATATCTTCATATCCATACTCACCTTCAAGCAGTGCAGCACAAGGATAGACCTCTTTTTTATCATTTAAAATGGCTTCCACCATCAATGAAGTCGCATGAGCAGGAGCATAATAGGCAGAACCTTTCTCAAGATATTTCACAATTTGTGCTCCACCATTTTTGGTTTTTTCAACAATTTCATCAATATCATCTTGTGTCATTACTTCAGTCAGTGCCATTCCTGCAACGGTTGAAAAGTTTGGAAGAGGGACCATATCATCGCCATGACCACCCATCACTGATGATTCAATTTGTCCTGCACCATATCCCAGTTTTTCTAAAATAAAGTGAGACATTCTTGCACTGTCTAAAATCCCAGCCATTCCAACAATTTGATTTCTTGGGAAACCTGATACTTTAAGTGCTGTATATACCATCGCATCTAAAGGGTTTGAAACCACAATGACAATGGATTGAGGAGCATTGATTTTAATCTCTTCAATCACCTCTCTCATAATCTTTGCATTAGTTAAAAGCAGGTCATTACGACTCATTCCTGGCATTCTTGGAAGCCCAGCAGTAATAACAATTACATCACAACCTCGTAAGCAAGCTCCTGTGCTTGCAGTAGTTACAACGGTTGAAGATTTTGCAGCATTTGCTGCTTGTGAAATGTCTAAAGACATCGCTTTAACTAAATTCTCTTTAATATCTTTTAATACAATAGAGGAGCATATTCCTTTTGAAGCCAAAGTATATGCCAAGGTAGAACCTACGTTTCCTGCACCGATGATTGCAACTTTTTTAGTGCTCATCTTTTTCCTTTTTTCATGTTTTGCGTATTATACTACAATGTTTTTTAGATATAAAAAAAGGTAAGGCAAATCGCCTTACCTTTTAAGAAATATGGATGATTGATTATCCAATGATAGAGTTTAATGTTGCAGATGGTCTCATTGCCTCAGATGCTTTTGCATCATCTGGTAAGTAGTATCCACCAATATCAGCTGCTTTTCCATGTCCTGCAACAAGTTCTGCAACGATTTTATCTTCGTTTTCAGTCATTGCTTTTGCAATTGGAGCAAATTCAGCCGCTAAATCTGCATCTTCTGTTTGAGCAGCTAACTCTTGTGCCCAATACATTGCTAAATAGAAGTGTGAACCTCGATTGTCAATTCCTCCTAATTTTCTCGATGGTGATTTATCATTTAAAAGGAAAGTTCCTGTTGCTTTATCTAAAGTATCTGCTAAGATTTTTGCTTTTTTATTGTCTTGAGTATTTGCCAAGTGTTCAAAAGAAGCAGCTAAAGCCATGAATTCACCTAAAGAATCCCATCTTAAGTAATCTTCTTCAACAAATTGTTGAACGTGTTTAGGCGCTGAACCACCCGCACCTGTTTCAAATAATCCTCCACCTTTCATTAATGGAACGATTGAAAGCATTTTAGCTGAAGTTCCAAGCTCTAAGATTGGGAATAGGTCAGTATTGTAATCTCTTAAAACATTTCCAGTAACAGAAATAGTATCTTTACCTTCTCTCATTCTTTTTAAAGAAACTTTCGTTGCTTCTAATGGAGCCATAATAGAGATGTCTAATCCCGTTGTATCGTGGTCTGGTAAGTATTTATTTACTTTTTTAATCATTTGGGCATCGTGAGCTCTGTTTTCATCTAACCAGAAAATTGCTGGAGTATTTGATAATCTTGCTCGTGTAACTGCCAATTTAATCCAATCTTGAATTGGAGCATCTTTAGCTTGACACATTCTGAAAATATCACCTTCTTCTACATCAAATGAGAATACTGTGCTTCCAGATTTATCAGTAACTACAATTTTACCTTCACCTGCTGCTTGGAAAGTTTTGTCATGTGAACCATACTCTTCAGCTTTTTGTGCCATTAAACCAACATTTGGAACCGTACCAATTGTTGTTACGTCTAATTTACCATTTGCTTTACAATCTTCAATTACAGCTTTGAATGATTGCGCATAACATCTGTCAGGAATCATAGCGATAGTATCTTCTTCTTTATCGTCTGCATTCCACATTTTACCACCACCTTTAAGCATAGCTGGCATAGATGCATCAATAATAACATCTGATGGTACGTGTAAGTTAGTAATTCCTTTTGCAGAGTTTACCATTGCAAGTCTTGGTTGCTTTTTATACACAGCAGCAATATCCGCTTCAATTTCAGCTTTTTTGTCTGCTGGTAAAGTGTCTAATTTAGAGTATAAATCACCTAAGCCATTGTTAAAGTTAACACCCATTTCATCAAATAATGCTCCGTGTTTAGCAATTAAATCTTTGAAGTATACTTTAACTGCAAATCCAAACATAATTGGATCAGAAACTTTCATCATTGTAGCTTTAAGGTGTAAAGATAAAAGAACGTCTTTCTCTTTTGCTTCAGCAATTGCTTGTGCATAAAACTCTTGCAGTGCTTTTGCACTCATAACAGTCGCATCAATAATTTCACCCTCTAAAACAGGTAAAGAAGCTTTTAATACTTTCTCTGCACCATCTTTGGCAATATAAGTGATTTTTAAATCATCAGCAGCATCAAATGTTTTAGAAAGTTCTGAACCATAGAAATCACCGTGATCCATATGTGCAACAGCAGTTTTAGAATCTTTTGTCCATTCTCCCATTCTGTGTGGGTTGTTTTTAGCATAGTTTTTAACTGCACTTGGAGCTCGTCTGTCTGAGTTTCCTTCTCTTAGTACTGGGTTAACTGCAGATCCTAAGATTTTTGCATATCTTGCCGTGATCTCATCTGATTCATCATAGTTAGGTACATTGTAACCTTTTGATTGTAATTCAGCAATTGCAGCTTTTAATTGTGGAATTGAAGCTGAAACGTTTGGTAACTTAATAATATTACAAGCTGGATCTTGTGTCATCTCTCCAAGTTCTGCTAAAGCATCACCAATTTTTTGGTCCTCTTTTAAGTTCTCAGGGAAGTTTGCTAAAATTCTTCCAGCTAATGAGATATCTTTTGATACCATTTCAATACCAGAGCTTTTTGTGAAAGCTTTAATGATTGGTAGAAACGAGTAAGTAGCTAAAGCAGGTGCTTCATCAACTTTTGTGTAAATGATTTTCGACATGTTCTTTCCTCTTTGATTACAATTTTTAAAACCATAATTTTAAATGTGGATGTATAATATCATTAAACAAATCAAGGATAAATTAGTTTCAAAGGTTTAGAAAACTCTTTATTTTTTTTGTTTCATTTTTGCACAAGTGATGTCAAGAATGTGTATAAACTAATTTACACTCTTCCATAAATTCTTAATCGTTGAAGGCGCTTGTTCTTTTTTGACTTGCTCAAAAATAGAGGTCTCTTGAGTTTTAGGCTGTTTGATTTCCTCTTGTTTAGGTTCAATTTTTACTTTTGGTGTGGTTCTCATATAAGTGATATTTTTGTTCACACTGTTTACATGCTGTTTATACGTTGCACTGAAAGTATGTTTACCAGTTGTTTTATCTCGAACAAAATAGAGGTAATCACTCTTTGCAGGGAAAATTGCTGCTTTAATAGCATCCAAAGAGACTGCACTGACAGGATGTTTTGGTACCCCTTTATTCATATAAGTGTTGTACGAACTCTTATCCTCTTTCAATCGTCTTGCGGTAATTCTGTCATGAGAAAATCGTCCATAATTAAGAGTACCATCCATTTGAAGAGGCATTCCTCTTTTTAAACGATTATGCACAACACTAGAGACATAAGGCATCTCTTCAACATTGGCTGCCTCTTTTTGTATCACTGAGGCGATGGCAATGTAATAAAACCATTGCTCTTTATTATACTCTCCAAATATTTTTTGGCTGATTCGTTCATATTGATTATTCGTATAGTTGATTAAATAATAAATAAGATTCTCTTCACTCATACCAATAGGCAAATGATAACTCTCAGCTAAAATATTTCCATCATTTTTAAATGCATATTTATTGTACGCTTCACGCAATAATTTTTCTGAAAGTCCAAAAGTTTTTGCCACATCTTTAATAAAAAAATAAGAGGTCTCTCCAGGAATAAGTGTCACCGTTTGAAGTGCTGCTTTAGAAGTTAGTAGTTTGTATAAAAAATCCCCTTTGGCCATTTTGTGTGATTTCAGATCTATCCAGCCTTGTTGCGGATAACCTAAAAATCGAATAATGGTTTTATCCAGCACATTTAATTCATACCCACTTTTATTTAAATATGATATAATGCCACTCGTTGAGCCCTTGGGAATATATATTACCTTCGTAGAGTGCAAAGGTATACTCACATAAAACAAAACAATTATTACAAGCACTAGGAAAAATTCAATAATGTTAAAAACAATCAAATTTTTATCTATATCTATATTTATTTTGGGAATTGCAGCTTTTTTTATTTTATCTGTAGGCATCAATATTGATCGATTTTCCTTTGCTGGGATTAATGTTTCAAAATTGTATATAAAACTAGATAAAAAGCTTATTGTACAGATTGAAAAAATACGACTTCCTAAACAATCACAAACAACCAGTTCTAGAAATGATCTAAAACGTCACATTGGGTATTTACCAACGGCACTGCGTCTTTTTCAAAAAGTCGATATAGAACGGCTTATTGTGGATAACAATGAGTTTACCATCACTTTAGATAACGATATTTTCTATGTGGACACCAAATTCATCAACATTGCGGCACAACCTTTTGTTGAAGGTAAAAATATTATCTTAAAACTCTATTCCATGTATTTAAAAGATTACGACATGATGCTTGAAGGAGAATTTGATGTTAATCTTAAAACCGATAATTTTATCTTTAAAGGCAATGCCTATTTAGAAGGCTTAGATACGGTTATTGATGCACGTTCAGATGCTAATTATATCTATTTTGACCTCTCTAGCCTCAAACCTTTTAAAAACCTGCATTTTGTCAAAAACTTTGTACGTCTTCAACACACCATTGAAGAGTGGCTGTATGATAATATCACGGGGAATTTAAACGTTACGTATTTAAAAGGGAAAATCAACCGAGAGAGTTTTTTACCCGTGATTGAGAGTTTAGATGGTGAAGCAACGATACAAAATGCGAACATAACATTCAAACACGATTTAGATCCCGTACAAAGTTCACAAGTCAACGTGACCTTTAAAAATGATAATCTCTCATTCTTTTTAGAAAACCCCATTTTTAAAAACACACCCATTGATGGCAGTAACGTTGTCATACATGGTATTTCAAAAGAGGGTTCAAATATTGTTGTCAACATCAAAACTAAAAGTCGCCTCAACGAAGAGATTTTAGAATTATTACAAGCGTATCAAGTCAAACTGCCTTTAATACAAACAGATGGCAGTACGGATTCTGATTTTGCTTTACAAATCTATTTTAATGATGTGGATACTATTTTAACCAAAGGGCACTTTAAAGCCAGCAATAGCCATTTTAGACTACAAAACTTTGAGTTTTTTGCACATGAAGCCGATGTCTATTTAGACAACTCAAAAGTGACTATTAAAGATTCAAAGGTAGAAGTGGATGACTTAACCAAAGGTATTTTAAACTTAGAGATTGATACCACTGCATCAAAAGCAAAAGGGGTCTTTGATCTGCATGATTTACACATACAACACAACGATATGGATTTAATCAAACTTCAAAACAGTACGACCAAGGTAGACGTTGACTTTCATGAAGACACGCTAATAAGCTTAGATAACTTCGATACCATCATCGCTGTTCAAAAAGAGGGTGTCAAAGTAGCACTGAACTCTTTAGAAAAACTCTACGCATACTCAACACTCCTGCAAGATCTTAAGATAAAACAAGGAGAACTTTATCTGCTTTTAAAGCAAAAAGATGAGATCACTATCAATGCAAAACTTCAAGAGCTTGATTTTCCTATTGCTGTGCACAATCAAAATAAACTCACTAAAATGACACTTGAAGGAGGTGTAAAACAAGGTGTTTTAACACTTCACTCCCCACAAAATGAGTTTAAACTGCTTTTAAATAAAAACCGACTTGACTTGCAACTCAATGGTTTGGATTTGCTCAATGAAGAAAAAAACAAAAACACAAGCAATGAAGAAAAAACGCTTAATGAAAAGTTGCTGACCGTTATAAAAGGACATAACTCAAATATCTACCTCACGCCTACTCAAAAACTTTTAGGTTCCAACTACACACTTACATTAAATAAACAACAAACAAAACTTGATTTGCAACACAATAAAACAACACTTTTATACAATGAAAAAAATGCTGACGATGTTCGAATCGATATAAAAAAGGCCAGTGATGAGTTCATCAACGCTTTATTGGATAAAAAAGAGCTTCTAAGTGAAGGCAGCATTGATTTGCAAGCCAAGGGAAGCACAACCAAGCTTTTAGGACATGTTTCACTTGATGATACAAAAATCAAAAACTTGGCATTGCTAAATAACTTAATCATTTTTGTGAATACTGCTCCGGGTCTTATTAATCCACTGTTGGCACTTCCATCGGTCGTAGGAATGGCAACCAACTCAGGCTTTAATCTCAATGGATACAGAGTAGTTAAAGGAGGATTTGATTTTAATTACAATATTCAGAAGCAACAATTTACCTTTGAAAATCTAAACACGCAAGGCAATATGGCAGACTTTATAGGGCAGGGTTCTATGGACTTAAATAAGCGCATTGTTGATGCAGATATTGATATTATTTTCATGAAAGATTATACAAAAATTGTGGGGTATATCCCTGTACTGAATTACCTGTTCTTAGGTGATGACAACCGTGTAGCAACATCGGTACAAATCAGTGGAAGTTTGGATGACCCTAAAATCAACACCAATCTCTCAAAAGAAGCCGCCAATGTACCTTTAGACATGGTAAAACGTCTTTTTGATCTTCCTTCAAAAGGTATAAACTACTTTAATGATTCTCAAAAAGAGTAATTTATTTTTAATAACGATTATCATTAATAATACTTTAAGCTAACTCTCTTTATAATTATGATAACTATTATCATAAAGGGGGAGAGATGAGTCAAGAGCACTTACAACGGTTTGACTTTTTACGTACATATAAATTTAATGCTTCTATTAATACTTTTATGTCTCAAAGAAATCATATTGATGCAGACATTGATGAGCTGTTACAAATCACTCATACCTTAGATAATCTGTTCGTACCTTATAAAATCACAACGGGATTTAATATACGAGTATTAAAAAGGAGTAGAAGATGAGTGAAATGGGTTTTTCTAAATCAAAAGAGTATCTGCCACAGTTTGATCAGTTTCAAAAAATCAATGCACAAAGAAGGCTCTTTTTGGAGTTTTTCAATCACCAAGTCTGTAAAGAGCTCAGATTTAACAAACAAGAGATAAAGCGTTGTGAACACCTGCCTTTATGCGATGTTTTTGTCCAAAAAATCATGAGTTTGTTAGATGTGAGTTTTGTTCCATTTCATTTAAATGGTTCTCCTAAAATCAAAAAAATCACTTCTTTTTTTGATAATGACATACAAAAACTATTCAACATGAAACACAACACAACAACTCGAGCATTTTTACAACAAAAAAACTGCTCATTAGCGCTAAAACTGTTTAATATGATTGGTGGAACAAATCTCACACTCAAAGTAAGTGCACAAAGCTCATTTGAGCAATTTATTGTCAAGAAACTCTTACGAGACCAAAAAACACGATGCATTGAAAAAGAATCGGATTGTATCAATATCATCTCCTCACAAGTGGATGATATTAAAATCTTTCCATATTGGAATTTTTTTGAAGACAAAAAAGAATGTATCATTGATGAGCACATCTCTAAGGCAGTACAATGTATCAAAGAGACACACTATAAAAATATCTATTTAGTGTATCCTAAAGATAACCATTTTAATAAACATCTTCAAGTAAAAATACCTGAATTTGAAAATAATAAACTTTGCAGTGAGTATGGTATTAAAATCATTCCTTATTCACTGCGTTCAATTTTAAGATAGGAGGCAAAATGGCAACAGCTGTTTTTTATGCAAGTAGCACAGGAAATACTGAAATCGTAGCAAAAAGTATTGCGAAAAATTTAGGTATAGACGCTGTTTTTGATATTGCAAGCAATGATGTATCAAAAATTGGTGAGTATGACAAAGTAATTATTGGTTCTTCCACATGGGGAGATGGTGATTTACAAGATGATTGGGATGATGCTTGGGATGATTTTTGCAATCTTGACTTCTCAGGAAAAACAGTTGCACTTTTTGGTTTAGGAGATCAAGAATCCTATGCAGATAATTATGTTGATGCCATGGGAACTTTGTATGAACAAATCACACAAAAAGGTGCAAAAGTGATTGGTCAATGGCCAAACAGTGACTACAGCCATGAAGAATCAAAAGCACAAAAAGAAGAGGGCTTTTTTGTAGGGTTAGCTTTAGATGAAGATAATGAAAGTGAACTTACAGATGAGCGTATCAATGTCTGGTGTGATGAAATAAAAGAAGATATTTTATAATATTTTATGCGATTGAAGTTTGAAACTATTCGTTTCTTAAAACTTCAATCACATCAATGTGCGTTGCTTTATATGCAGGATAAAAGGAAGCAGCAAAGACAATCACCACTGCACCAATGACAATAGAGACAAAATCAAGTGTTGCAAGCTCTAAAGGCAATTTACTCGTACCATATACATCTGCTGGCAATGAAATAATATCAAAATTATCCAATAAAAATATCCCGAAAAATCCCAATCCAATTCCAACGATGATTCCACTAAAACCAATGGTAATACCAATTTTTAAAAAAATTTGTTTCACCTCTTTTGAAGAAGCTCCCATTGATAAAAGAAGTGCAATCTCTTTTCTTCGGCTCATGACGGTCATAAGTAATGAAGAGATGATATTCAGTGAAGCTACAAGAATAATCAACATCAATACAACAAAAAGTGCTTTTTTCTCCATCTCCATGGCAGCAAAGAAGTTTCCATTTTGTTGCCACCAACCGACAATACCCACACGGTAGTTCCCAATTGTTTCTTCTAATTTTTTGATATCTTTAAAAGGTTCTTTTGAGAAAATATGAATACCATCAAACTCATTTTTTGAACGCTTTAGAACAGTTTGAAGTGCCTCAATAGAGGTATACATATAGGCTTTATCATACGCGTTAAGCCCCGAAGAGAAAGCACCTTGCATTGAAAAACGTTTCATTTTTGGCATCATTGAAAAACCACTGGGATTAAGAGAAGTAAAATAAAGTGTGACTTTAGAACCATCACTGGCAAAAAGTTTGTTTTGAATGCCTTGTCCCACAATCAAATCATACTTCTCTAAACTCAAATTTTCAACTGCTTTTGCATAAATAGCATTGATTTTTGCCTCTTTTTCTTGATTGACACCAAAAATAACACCACCACTCATTTCATCGGCATTTTGTACAATCACTTGAGAAGAGACATAGGGTGAGAATTGTAAGTTAGGAAATGTTGCTTCCAATTCATCAAGCAACTCTTGATTGACTGCACCTTGAAGTTTTGGATAGATTGAAAGAGGGTAGTTCATAATAAAGAGTTTATTTTCAAACTCTTTTTGAGTTCCGTTCATAATAGCCATGGTTATAATTAAAACCATGACACCCACTGCCACACCAATAAAGGCGAGCAGGGCACTTATAGAGATAAAAGGATTCTTTTTGTCAAAACGAAGATACTTTTTGACAATGAAATTAACCAACTGTTTATTCAAGTTAATTTCCTGCGACCAATCCTCGTTTAGGACCACTTTTCCCGCAACACTGTTTGTATTTTTTACCACTACCACAAGGGCATGGCTCATTTCGTGCAATCTTTTTTTCCAGTTTTGGATTATCACTCAAGTTTGTTTGAAGTTGCTCTTGGTCATGTTCCATATCAGAAATCATTTTCTCTAACATCTCTTTGTCTCGTTGCTCATCATCTTTGCTTCGAAGTTGTACGGTAAAAAGAACTTTAATAATCTCATTTTTAATGGATGAAGTCAATTCAACAAACATGTTATATGACTCTTTTTTATACTCAACCAATGGATCTTTTTGGTTATATCCTCGAAGACCAATACCTGTTTTGAGTGTATCCATAGAGTATAAGTGTTCTCTCCAAGCATTATCAAGAATTTGCAAATAGAGAATTCTCTCTATTTCACTTCGTTGATCAGGTGCTGCCAGACTCATTTTATCATCATACATTGATTTTAAAATAGAGATAAGTTTTTCTTCTAATGCCACATAATCGTCTGCTTGTAAATCCTCTTTAGTTGCAACTAAGTTTAACTCCTCTTTAAGTCTGACAATGATTTTGTCATAATCAAAGTCTTCACTTGGCATACCATCAAAAATTTCGCATGATGCTAAGAGATTTGCCACATATTCAAGTCTGTTTTCATCAATTTTAGAAGCAATATCAAACTCTGGATTTAATAAGTCATTTCTGAATGCATAAATTACTTTTCGTTGTTTATTGGCAACATCATCATACTCTAACAGGTGTTTTCTGCTCTCAAAGTGCATTGATTCTACTTTTTTCTGTGCATTTTCAACTGCACGTGTGACCATTGAAGATTCGATATGTTCTCCCTCTTCAATTCCCAGTCTCTCCATAATCCCTTTAATTTTATCGCTTCCAAAAATTCGTAAAAGATTGTCTTCTAAACTGAGATAAAATTGAGATTCACCCACATCTCCTTGACGTCCAGAACGTCCTCGAAGCTGGTTATCAATACGTCTTGACTCGTGTCGCTCAGTACCAATGATAGCCAAACCACCCAAGTCAAGTGTCTCTTGAGTCAATTTAATATCAACCCCACGTCCTGCCATATTTGTTGCAATCGTTACAGCACCTTTTTGTCCTGCATCTGCAATGATTTTTCCCTCTTTTTCGTGTTGTTTTGCATTTAACACCGTGTGAGGAACTTTTGCATTTTTGAGAAGCTTATTCAAGTGCTCTGATTTTTCAATTGAAGCAGTACCCACTAAAACAGGCTGTCCCTTTTTGTGATATTCTTGAATTTTCGCACACACGGCATCAAACTTCTCTCGTTCACTTTTATAAATAAGGTCGTTTCGATCAATTCTTTGAACTGGGACATTGGTTGGAATAGAGACAACATCCAAGTTATAAATCTCTGCAAACTCTGTTGCTTCCGTTTGAGCTGTACCTGTCATACCAGCAAGTTTGTCGTACATTCTAAAGTAATTTTGGTAAGTAATATCTGCTAATGTTTGAGACTCCTCTTGGATACTCACATTCTCTTTGGCTTCAAGTGCTTGGTGCAGACCATCAGAGTATCGTCGACCTTCACTTAATCGTCCTGTAAACTCATCAACGATGATAACCTCATTGTCTCTTACAACATAATCCACATCTTTTTCAAACACATGGTGTGCTTTTAAAGCTTGATCTAAATGGTGAGAAAGCATGGCATTTTCTAAAGAGTAGAGATTATCTACGCCAAAGAGTTGTTCAGCTTTTTCAATCCCTGCTTCTGTCATCAATACTGCTTTATTTTTCTCATCGACTGTAAAATCACCTGTTGTAATAGGTTTTTCATCTGGTTTCTTAGGTTCAATTAATTCACCTTTTTCCAGTTGTAGAGCGATTGAGTTGGCTTTTGCATAATCCACACCTTTTCTGTTTGCAGGTCCAGAGATAATCAAAGGCGTTCGTGCTTCATCAATTAAAATAGAATCCACTTCATCCACAATGACAAAGTAGTGGTCTCGTTGAACCTTCTCTTGCAAATCATACTTCATATTATCACGAAGATAATCAAATCCAAACTCATTGTTAGTACCATAAGTAATATCGGCGAGATATTGCTCTTTTCGTGATTGTTCATCACCCAATTCTGCAACAATAGCACCCACATTGAAGCCCAGAAAGTTATAAAGGGGTTCTAACTCTTTTGCATCCCTGCTTGCAAGGTAGTCATTAACTGTAACAACATGTACACCTCGACCCACCATTGCATTTAAAATTACAGGCAGTGTTGCAACCAAAGTTTTACCTTCACCTGTTTTCATCTCTGCAATGCGTCCATCATTTAGAACCATACCACCAATAAGTTGAACATCATAGTGTCTCATATTTAAAGTACGTCGACTCGCTTCTCTTGTAATTGCAAACGATTCATTCAAAACATCATCCAAGGTTTTTTCATTGGCTTGAACTTGCGTTTTCAACTCGTTAAAATAGTTTTTTAACGCTTCGTCGTCCATCACTTTGAACTGCTCTTCTAAAGCATTGATTGCTTCAGCTCGTTTAGCATATCGTTTGACTTCTCTGTCATTTGTCGTACCAAAAATCTTTGAGAAAATATTCAACATAAAATAAAATCCTTTCTGTTATAATGGCAAGATTATATAAAAACTAAGGTTAAAATATGGTTTATAAAATGCTATTACAAGTCGCTTTTTTGCTTGTTGTTGGTGCGCAAGCCAATATCTTTGATAATATCAAAACATTTCAAGCCAATTTCATACAAACCATTCAAAACAGCAGTGATAAAACGATTGTTTATAAAGGAGAAGTTTTTATCAAAGGCAATGCAAGAATTCTATGGCAATATAAAAAACCCATCATTAAAAATGTCTATATTAATAACAGTTATGCCATCGTCGATGAGCCAGAACTGGAACAAGCCATCTATACAAAACTTCATCAAGAAGTGGATATTTTAGATATCATCAAAAATGCCAAAGAGATCTCACCCACACTTTATCGAACCACTTTGTATGAAATTCAATACGATATTCATGTAAAACAGAATCAAATAGAGTCCATAAACTACCAAGATGAACTGGAAAACCAAGTCAGTATTGCATTTTCAAATATTAAAGAGAATTTGATTTTACCCAATGATTTATTTGAATTTTATCCTCCTACATCCTATGATATTATAAGAAAGTAAACCTTTTTTGGATACAATCCTTTTCAGGTACAGCAGACAATAGCTTTTTACAAGAGGAAAGTCCGAGCTGCAGTGAAGTATGGTTCCATTTAACGAATGGCTAGGGCAACCTAAGGGACAGTGCAACAGAGAGTAGACCGCCCATTTTGGGTAAGGGTGAAACGGTGGTGTAAGAGACCACCAGACTTTTGAGCAATCTTAAGTGCTTTGTAAACCCAACCAGCAGCAAGAAGAGGTGGTGGGAACTTCACAATCCCTCTCTTCGCAAGAGTGTTTAAGCAATTAAACAACGAGATAAATTATTGTCTAATACAAAACTCGGCTTACAGCTGTGCCTTTTCTTATCATTTTATCTCAAACTAAGCCTTTGTTGAACTTTAGTTGGTTATAATTCTCATCTTTTAAGTAGACAGGTGTCTGAGTGGTTGAAAGAGCTCGCCTGGAACGCGGGTATGGTTAACGCCATCGAGGGTTCGAATCCCTTCCTGTCTGCCATATTATTTTTCTAGAAAATGCAACAAATCACTTTTACTCATCGGTTTAGCAAACAAATAGCCTTGATATACACGACAACCCATCTGTTCTAAACACTCTAACTGTTGACGGTTTTCAATCCCTTCAGCCACAATATCCAAATTGAGTTTTTGAGCAATAGAGACAATCCCTTCAACCATATGCAAATCCTCTTTGCTGCGTAAAATATCATCCACAAATGATTTATCGATTTTTAGCTCATCAATCGGCAATTTCTTTAAAATATTTAAAGAGGAGTACCCTGTACCAAAATCATCCAACGATATAGCAATATCATGTTTCTTAAACTTACGTAGTAATCGAGCAATATAACGGATATCTTCAATAAACATATTTTCAGTTATTTCTAATGTAATCAACTCGCTTGGTATATTGAACTTCTTAATCATGTTCAACACGGTTTCATAAAACTCTTTTTGCATAAACTGTTTTACGGAGACATTAATCGAAACTTTAAAACGTTTATTGCTCAAACGTTGCAACTCACTGATTTCCATAAGCGTGGTTTTTAAAATAAATTCTCCTAAATTTTTCATCAAACCAATCGATTCAGCTATTTGAATAAACTCATTGGGAGGAATCACGCCTAAGTTTTTATTATGCCATCGAACCAACGCTTCTACGCCTAAAATATTCCCATTTGAATCAACCTGAGGTTGGTAATGCATATAAAACTCTTTTTTCATAAGTCCCAGCTTCATCTCTTGCTCGATTTCAAACTGTTTTATGTAATTGTTTTTAATTTTATTTTCAAAAATACAGTAGTGATTTTTATGACTTTTTGCTTCATACATTGCAAAATCGGCATAACGTTTAATTTCATCAAAACTGCTTCCATCTTGTGGAAACTGTGCAATTCCAATACTCGCACCCAACATAAAATTATACTGCTCTATAAAATAAGGTTGAGAAAGCAATTCGATAATTTTTCGTGCCAAATAACGCAACTCTTCGTGATCCGTAATATATGTAATAAATAAAAATTCATCTCCACTGTGTCGTACGAGTATATCTTGTGAACTGGCAATAGATATTAAACGTTTGCTGGCTTCAATTAAAACTTTATCACCATAATCATGACCGTAATTATCATTGATATTTTTAAAATTATCAATATCAATAAACAGAAGGCTGAATGGTTTGGAACCCTTTATCGTAAGACTCTTTTCAAAACGGGAGAGGTACGTGCGGTTATAAAGAGAGGTCAACTCATCAAAATTGGCTTGATGATAAAGTTGCTCTTTCTTTTTTTCTTCATGCAAATAGATCTTTTTAAAGAGTTGATAAATCAGCACGGATGTGATTAGAAATATCAGTAAAGCAATTATTTCAATTTGAAAGAATTGTTCATATAAAAGAGAATAGGGTGCCATCACAACAGCCCATAACTCATATTTTTTAATATATTTTACACTAAAGAGTGCTGTTTCATCACCAAAGAGTGTTTTATATTTAAAAGAATAAATTTTTTCACTCTCTTTTATTTTGTCATAATCAAACTCTTTTAATTGTGTAATTAAAAAAGATTTATCCACTTTTTTTAAATAGGTTGAAATATTATGGTTGTGTGGTTCAAACTGAACAAAAGAGTCATATTCTCGAAGCAAAACAATATCTTTTTCATACTCATCGAGTTGTGTTTTTAAAAAATCAAAACCTCGATTCAAGTCAATGCCAGACATAATGACAGAGACCACTTCATTTTCGTTGCTTCTAATGGCTTTTCGAATAGGCACAATGATATTTTTAAACGTAGAGTGAAAATAGGTTCGGCCAATGACCATGTTTTCAGAAGCCACTGCTTTTAAAAATGTACTTCGTGTCTCCTCTTTTTCTAAAAGATTATTCACTAAATTATGCGTTAAATTAGAACTTTTAGCGTAAATGACTCCATTGGGTCTTGCTAAAGCAAAACCCAAAACGGCACTCTTCTTATCTAAAATATGATCAAATATTTTTTGTGTTTGATGCACAGAATTGTAGGTGTTGTTCGCACTTAATTGAAAACCCAAGACATCTAAAAGTGTCTCATATTGCAAAAAAATAGACTCGATGGAATTTGCAGTGATTTTGGTCAAACTCTCTTGTTCGTGTATAAACTGTTTTTGTATTTGATTCCAAAATAGAGTTGAAAAAAGAATAAGTGCTAATGTAGCTGCAATAAGAAGAATATAGTAAATAGACCACAATTTTTTACGAAAAAAAGACACACTCTTCCTTAATAATAATTTGAATTATTCTATCACATTAAGATAAAAGTTACATCAATTGATTTTTAACAAACTGAGCATAATGGCCTTCTTCACGCTCTAAATCATCATGCGTACCGCTTTGAACAATTTGCCCATCGTGCAATACAAATACGGTATGGGCATTTTTTACCGTGCTTAAACGATGTGCAATGGTTATCACCGTTTTATCTTCAAAAAATGCATTTAAAGAGTCAAACAGTCTGTTTTCTGTGTAAACATCCAATGCAGACGTTGATTCATCTAAAATAATCACTTTGGGGTTTGCAATGATCATACGAGCGATTGAGAGACGTTGTCGTTGTCCTCCAGAGAGTCGAATACCATGTTTTCCGACAATAGTGTCCAAACCATTGGGCATTTTTTCAAGCTGATCATAAAGTTGTGCCACTCTTAATGCTTCTAAAATCGCCTCATCTTGTATGTCATCATTACCCATGGTGATATTAAATCGCAAAGTACTGTTAAAAAGTATCGGCATTTGTAAGACCAAAAAAATTGATTCTCTCAATGTCTGTTTATTGAGTTCATCAATACTTAAACCATTGTATAAAATATCCCCCGAACTCTTTTCATAAAAACCAGCAATAAGCTGTGCAAGTGTGGTTTTCCCACTTCCACTTGCACCAATGAGTGCCACTTTTTCTTTAGCAGGAATTGTTAAATGAACATGAGAAAGAACCTCTTTGCCTTCTTCATATGCAAAACTCAAATTTTTAACTTCTATGGCAATATCCTCTTTAAAAAGGGCCTTGTGACCACTCTTTTCAAGTTTTAAAGCCAAAACTTTATTGAGTCTTTCAACCGCAGCTTTGGCTGTAGCATAGGCATACTGCATGGAAAGAATATCTTGTACAGG